>JAAUTD010000236.1 GCA_012031845.1 Synechococcaceae cyanobacterium SM1_2_3 | reverse complement strand
ATCAATATGAAGCGTTGCGAACCCTGGTGGATTTGGGCAGTCCGCTGATCGTGGCGCTGAACAAGATGGATCGCTATGCCGAATGCGAACTGGAACTGGTGCGCAACCGGCTGGCCGAGCGGGTTGGCGAACGGCTGGAAATCGCGCCAGTGCAATGCGGCGGGATGGAGGAAGTCACCCGCATTTATCACGATGGCCGCGAAGAAACCGCATTGCGCGAACGTCCGGCGCAAATTGATGAGTTGCGTCGCGCCTGCAACGCTATCTCGACAGCGATCCGCAAGTGCTGGACGCGCTACGCGATACCGCCGTATTTGTATTGGCGCAACAAAAGCTGGATAGCGCGGTCGCCCAGCACCGCCGCGAAAGAGCCGACGCCATTGTGCAAAGCTATTCGCGCAAGGCGGTATTTGGCGCGCTGGCCGCGGTCAGCCCCGGCACTGACGTGCTGATTCAGGGCTATCTGGGCTTTAATCTGATGAAGGAATTATGTGCGCTGTATGAAGTCCCGGCCCGCGAGGTGGATATGCAGCGTTTTCTGGATTTGGCCGGCAACCAGCTCAAGCGCAGCCTCAATCTGTTGCTGGCGCTGGTTGGCAATATCTTCAAGGCGTTTCCTGGCGTGGGCACAGTGGTCGGCGGCATGATGCACGCGGTGGTGTATGGGCTAATTTTCGAGAGCCTGGGTAAAGCCGTGGCCCGCTCTCTGGAGAGCCGTGGCGATCTGGCCAGCGGCCCGGCCCTGCGGATGTTCGAGGATCATTTGAGTGAAGATTTGGAAGCGCGTGCAAAACGGCTGGCCCAACTGGTTTGGGCGCAGCAGCGGGAGCAAGATGACGCCGGAACCGCAGCCCGTTAATGGCGGCGACGCCCATCTGGCGCTGGCCCGCGACAGCCTGCGCGAGTTGCTGGATGACAAGCGGGTGCCAGCGGCGGTGCGTTCGGCGCTGGCTGAGGATTATCAGCAATTGCAATTGCTGCTGGAAAAGCTCGAACACGGCCATATCCACATTGCCGTATTCGGGCGGGTCAGCGTCGGCAAATCGGCCCTGCTCAATGCGCTGCTAGGGGAAATGCGCTTTTCCACCAGTCCGCTGCATGGCGAAACCACCCGCGCCGATCACGCCCGCTGGCAGGAATATGATGCGGGCGGGGTGTTCCTGATTGATACGCCCGGCATCAACGAAGTGGCAGGCGAAGCGCGGGAACAACTGGCGCACGATGTGGCGACCCGCAGCGATTTGGTGATGTTCGTGGTGGATGGCGACATTACCGACACCGAGCTGAAAGCATTACGTCAGGTGAAGGGCGTGGCGCAGCGGCTGATTCTGGTGCTGAACAAGCTGGATCGCTACACCCGCGCCGACCGCGAACTGTTGTTGCAAACGCTGCGAGTGCGCACGGCGGGGCTGATTCAGCCGGAGGATATTGTGACCGCCGCCGCGCAGCCGACCGAACGGATCGTGATTCTGGTGGACGCCGACGGCAATGAAACTGAAACCCGCCGCTGTCCGGCTCCTGATGTGACCGCGTTGCGCGAGCGGATTTGGGACATTCTCAAGGCCGAAGGCAAAACGATGGCGGCGCTCAATGCGGGCCTGTTCGCCGGGCGCTTTTCCGACCGACTGACCCGCGAAATCGTTGCCATTCGCCATGACGTGGCTGATAAAGTGGTGCGTAATTACTGCTTGGGTAAGGGTGTGGCGGTGGCGCTGAACCCAATTCCCATTGCCGATATTCTGGCGGCGGTGGCGACTGACGCCGCGATGATCCTGCATCTGAGCCGGGTGTACGGCCTGCCGATCAGTCGCTCCGAGGCCGGTGATTTGCTGAAAACCATTTTCACCCAACTGGCGTTTCTGATGGGTACGGTGTGGCTGATGAATCTGCTGTCTTCGGCGCTGAAGGGGATCAGTCTGGGATTGTCCACGGTGGTGACGGCGGGTGCGCAGGGCGCAGTCGCTGGTACGGCACTTATGTGGTGGGTCGCGCCGCCGAGCAGTATTTCATTCAGGGTAAATCCTGGGGCGAAGGCGGACCGAAGCGGGTGGTGCAGGATATTCTCGACAGTCTGGATCGGGAATCGCTGCTGGCTCAGGCGCGGGATGACATTCTGGCCCGGTTGAAGCCGCTGCTATGAGCGTTTCCTTCCTGATCGGATTTCTGGTCGTGTCGGCACTGGGCCTGTGGTTCTGGCGCGACAGTCTCGGCGCTCGTGAGCAGGCCCACTCGGCCAGCGCCCGCGCCTGTCAACAGCATCATCTGCAACTGCTGGACGATACGGTGACCCTGGAACGACTGTGGTGGCGACGCGACCGGGACGGGCGTTTGCAACTGGAGCGGCTGTATCTGTTTGAATTCACTGACACTGGTCAACATCGCCAGGTTGGCAGCGTACTGCTGGTGGGCTGGCGGGTGGAAGTGCTGCATCTGGAAGGCGGCGATTTGCTGATGCCGTAGTCTTGTTCTGCCAAGGGAAATCTGATGACGATGACTTATGAGGATATTTTGTATGAAGTCGCGGACGGGGTGGCGACCATCACGATTAACCGCCCTGACAAATACAACGCCTTTCGCGCCCAGACCTGTGAAGAACTGATTCATGCGTTTCAGCAGGCCAGTTGGGATCGCTCGATTGGGGTCATTGTGCTGGCTGGCGCGGGTGAAAAAGCCTTCTGCACCGGCGGCGATCAATCGGCGCATGAAGGCCATTACGACGGACGCGGGGTGATTGGCCTGCCGCTGGAGGAATTGCAGGGCGTCATTCGTGACGCGCCTAAGCCGGTGATCGCCAAGGTGCGCGGCTACGCCATCGGCGGCGGCAATGTTCTGGCGCTGCTCTGTGATCTGACCATTGCGGCGGAATCCGCTAAATTTGGTCAGGTCGGCCCTAAAGTGGGTTCGGTTGATCCGGGTTTTGGCACCGCGTACATGGCGCGGGTCATCGGCGAAAAGCGGGCGCGAGAAGTCTGGTATCTGTGCCGCCAGTACACAGCGACCGAGGCGGTGCAAATGGGACTGGCCAATAAAGCGGTTCCCGATGCCGAACTGGATGCCGAAGTGGCGCGCTGGTGCGCCGAGATTCTGGAAAAAAGCCCCACCGCGCTGACGCTGGCGAAACGCTCGTTTAATGCCGACACGGCGCACATCGCCGGCATTTCCGCCCTGGGCTTGCAGGCGGTCAGCCTGTTCTATGGCACTGAGGAATCGCAGGAAGGGGTGCGGGCGTTTCAGGAAAAGCGCAAGCCGGATTTTCGGGGCGGGAAGGAATAATCTCTCGGCAATCCGCTGAGATTACGTCAGTGCTTTTAATGCCGCGAACAGCTTTTGCGTAGCTTGCGGATAACACTTCGGCTTGTTCGGCCCAGTCCATAATCTTTAAGGTTGATCGTGCCGGGCTATTGAGTTGATGACGCAGACAAGCGGCCAACGCAATAGCATCATCCGCGTCGTAAAGAGCTTGCGGCGTATTTGCAAACATCGTCTCCATCGCGCCAACTCGCGCCACTGCCAGCGCAAGACCACAAGCCGCCATTTCCAGTGCTTTCTGAGGAAAGCTATAGATGCCATAGGGTGTGTTCCGCACATAGACAACGCCCACATCAAGGGCGCTGAACAATTCGGCGGTTTGGGTATGCGGCAACTGGCCCAAATAGCGCACACGCGGATGCGGCGGCGGCATACAGTTTTTATCGAGCGATCCCGCTAACACCAGATGAAGCTGCGCATCGTCCTGCGCCAACGCAGTAAATGCCTCATACAAGGGCGCGATGCCCTTTTCCCGCGACAGGCCGCCCGCAGTGCCGATCAGCCTTGCCTCGAGCGGCAGGCCCAACCGTTGGCGGCATTGCCTTTGGTGACGTGGGAAAAAAATACTCCGGTCAATAGTGCTGGGTAAGGCAAGTACCTCGCCGCGAGCGCCATATTCAGCGCAAACCAGATTGGCCAGCGGTTGCGACACACAACTTACGACAGCCGCATTGCGCAATGCCCGCCGATAAAGCGGGATGACGCCGGGTAGCCGCGCCAAGCCGAAACTCTCGAAATGATCATAGATATCCGCCGCGAAAGGTAGGCCGAGACGCTGCGCGAGCCATGCCCCCAAAACGATATGCGGCGCATCAGAAGCCGCAACCAGCACATCAGGAGCGAATTCGCGCAGTTCAGCCAGCGCCCGCTTCGGATAAGCAGCTATTCCCACCGGCAGCAAAGAACCCGGCGCAAGACCCACCCAGCGCAAATGACCCGAACCGGCCTCGTGGACTTCATTGCGTTCGTCGGTGCGCCGGTAACTCAGGCACAGCCCCAATACATCATGACCTAATAAAGCTAATTGTCTCGGCTGTTCATAGAGACGAGCGTAGCGATCTGCGATCACATCATGATTCATATAGTGACGCTTGCAGAGATAGGCTATTCGCATCGCTTATGTACTCAGGTCAGTAATTTTTTGCCGTATTCAAAGCCGCGCCAACCACTTGATCCATATTGTAATAGCGGTATTGCGCCAATCGGCCAACAAAGGTGACGTTGGTTTCACTGGCAGCCTGTCCTCATAATGTTTTAGCAGGGCTTCGTTTCTTGGCGTGGAATGGGATAGTACGGATCGCCTTCAGCCTGTGGATATTCCCGGACAATAGAGGTGCCAGAATGCGCCTGTCCGGTCAGATGCTTAAATTCAGTAATACGGGTATAGGCATGTTCATTGGGGTAATTAACGGTGCCAACTTCCTGAAACTGGAGAGTATCGGGCAAATGGACATGCTCAAAGCGTAATGAGCGATAAGGAAGAGGACCCAGGCAGTATCTGAAATACGCATCAATTGGCCCGGTATAAACAATATGCGCCGCATCAATAGAATTTCGCACCGTTTCAAAATCAATGCCTAATTGCAGCGTGATGTTGGTATGCGCCAGCATTCGTTCAAACATCTGAGTATACCCGTGTAACGGCATGGCCTGAAACGTATCGGTAAAATAGCGATCATCGGTATTGGTTCGCACTGGAATCCGTGCGGCCACTCCGGCTTTCAATTGTGACGGTTCCAATCCCCACTGCTTGCGGGTGTAATTGAGAAAGAATTTCTCATATAAATCGCGGCCCACGCTATTCAGCACCACGTCTTCACTGGTTAAAACCGGGTTACGCGGTTCCCGCGCCCGCTCAAAAAACGCTGCCGCACCCGCTTCATCCAGTTCCAGATCATAAAGCTGATTCAGCGTGTCACGGTTGATCGGAAAAGGATAACTGCGCCCGCCGACCATACTGCGAACTCGATGTTCGTAAGATCGCCATTCGGTAAATTGGGAAAGGTATTGGAAAATTCGCTCGCTATTCGTATGAAAAATATGCGGGCCGTAATGGTGAATCAATACCCCTGCACTATCTGGCGCATCATAAGCGTTGCCGCCAATATGCGGGCGACGGTCAATGATCAGCACCCGATAGCCTGCGTCGGCAAGCTCGCGGGCGATTACGCTGCCGGCAAAGCCAGCGCCGACGATAAAGAAGTCTGAAGTCAAAATGGAATTCTCCAAAAACGGTGTCGCTGGCCTTTCAGACCGAGTAGACCGTCTATAAAGCCGGCACAAAAAGCCCACAGCTGGGCGCGTTTTCGTGGTTCATGGCCTAGTGCGGCAAACAGGCGGACAAAAGAGCCGGGTATGGTTTGAGTGACCCACCGAAATCCGTAGTATTTCTTGGCAATCAAAAGCCGATTACGAGTGTCGTAATAGCGTTTCCAGGGAGGCAAGCGCAAACAAATCAAAGTGCATCCGAGAAATCTAGCAACATAGCGATCAGATTTGGGATGGGTAATATGACTTTTGCCTGCAATAATAACTTCAAGCCCCAGCCATGTTGCGCAACGAAAGAACAATACTCCACGTCGTCTGCTGCAATAAAATAACCCCGGATCCGGCAAGCCGATTC
>JAAUTD010000235.1 GCA_012031845.1 Synechococcaceae cyanobacterium SM1_2_3 | reverse complement strand
AGTGTGGGCGTGTTCCGAATCAGCGCCGTGAGCGCGAATTACGTCTACCCCAAGGTGCGAATTGCCCCTGCGGTAGCGGGAGAAAATACCGCAAATGTCACGGCGCCTAAAACCAGTCAACTACCGGGCTGAAGAGTTTCCTGCCTTGTCAGTCATTCCCGCGCAGGCGGGCAGCAAAGCTTTTGCCGTCAATCAGTGTGGCCGTGGTCATCAGAAATCTCGTGATGGGTCGAATTAGAAGGAAGGTTCATCATTACAGGATTACGATTGAAATGGCGAGGGAGAATCGACCGGCTTTAACTTGAAACGGCTATTGATGCGCGGCTTGATCGCACTCACCAGCGCAATAACACCCAGGCCGGGATCAGCATCCCGCTCGCCAAATCGTTGTATCGGGTTTCCAGATTGCCATCACCATCGGTATCCACCAGATAATAAGAAACGCCTTTACCAGGATTAACTTTAATCATATACAGCATTCCACCAGCCCGGTATTCCTCAATGACGCCCTGCCCGCCACGGCGGCGAATAGTCACTTCGGGCGCCGGGACATTTTGTTCATCAAAGGCGTCCGGGGAGCCGTCCGGGATTGGCTGCAAACCGACCGGTTTCGCTACATCCTGCGCCCCAGCCAACCCCGTCGCTAACAGCAACAGCACAAGAAACAGCACTCGCATGACTAATCCTCACAAAGGGATTGGCTTAATAAAATGGTTGATTCATATCGTTAGGACTTTCGCTTACTGCGACCCGGAACGGACGTTTTGCCCGTTTTAACACGATCTAGCGAAAGACCTGATATTGGCAATTTCATGGATTCCGGGTTATCCGTGCATGAAAGCCAGCGTGATCCACTGGCGCAGCAGGTCGAGCGGGAAAAATCTGGCTGCGAATAGCCGAGACGATGCGCTGATGTAATTCTGGCCAGACAAACTGCTCGGCCAGTTCCGCAATGGCGGACAGCCGGATCCAGCACTGTTCGGCCCTGGCCGATCCCTGCGTATTTGACAGGCGCGCATCATTTTCAATAACTGATTGGTCAACGCATCCAACATTCCATGCATCTCATTTGTCAGCAGCCGCAAACGCCCCGGATTTGCTCGCCGCTTTCCATCCGGGCGGCAAACCGGTACAGCAGCCCCAATTGCCGCAACCGGCCCATGAATAATCCCTGCCCCGCATCATGATTGTCCTCGGCGCTACCGGATTCTGCTTCGGCCTGCACCTGCTCACCCAGCTCCTGCCCCAGAATCTGGCCCAGCCGATAGGCATTAGTCACAAATTCAGCCAGCACTGAACCGCCCGGAGTCGCGGCATCCATCATCATGGTGGTTTCACTGCTTTCGAGCAGGCGCTCCGCCAGCACAATTAATTCTTCCACCTCAATCAGCAAGCTGGCGACTTCAAACCGCGCCAGCGGATCGCGACTGTCAAGAAACTGGCGAATCAGGCTATTGACCTTGCCCATCACCTGACTGGCGAACAGAAGCTGGGTTTGCTCCACCCGCCGGGCTTCCCCTTCAGCGTTAATTTCTTCCAGCGCCATTCGCAGCAAATCCAGCCGGGCGAAATCGGCGGAAATTTGCAGCAATTGCGGGTTATCTTCGCTAAACAACCGCTGGTTCAGAGTACCCGCATAATCGAGGAAAGCGCCGGTAAGCTCCTGGATCAGGCGATTGCGCGCCATGTCCGCAGCCCGGCCATCGCCAGTCTGGCCCTCTTTGGAATGACGCTGGGTAAACAGTTGCACCCGCTCCAGCCAGTCGCCACGGGCATCCCGAAGCACTCGCCCTGGCAGCGGCGCATCGCGCAGGATAATCTCGGCCAGATTAGCGAGGGTCTCGTTGCCGTATAACTGCTGCAACCGCTGCCAGACGGTTGAAGCGCTGGTTTCCACCACCGGCTTCGATGGTCGGCTGATCGCGCTGACCACTGGAGTTCCCAGCGAAGCAGTCCGCGCCTGACGCAGCGCAGCGGCGAATTCAAGAGCGGTGGCGAACCGGGTTTGACGATCCTTGGCCAGCGCCTGACGCAGCACCGGATCAAAAGTGGCGGGCAATTCCTGATTGGCGGTGGAAATAGGCGGTGGATCTTCATACAGAATCCGGTGCATCAACGCCGCCAGCGAGTCGGCGTCGAACGGCTTGCGGTGCGTCAGCAGGTAATACAGCACCACGCCCGCGGCAAACAGATCAGCGCGGTGATCGACCGGTTCGCCGCGCAACTGCTCTGGAGCCATGTAGAGCGGCGATCCCAGCAAATCGCCGGTCTGGGTCAATTCCGAACCGCCGACATGCGCAATGCCAAAATCAGTCAGGGCGAGGGTGTAATCCGGGCGAACCATAATGTTGGCCGGCTTGATATCGCGATGGATCACGCCTTTGGCGTGGGCGTAAGCCAGCGCATTCAGTAATTGCAGCATCAGCGCCAGGCTCATCGCCAGCGGTAATTTCGGAGTTTTTTCCAGCAGCTTGCCAAGTTCCTGCCCAGTGATAAAGTCCATCGCCAGATACAGCACCTCATCCTGCTCGCCGAAATCGCGCACCCGCACAATACAGGGGTGTTTCAGGCGCATACCAATCTGGGCCTCCCGGCGGAAGCGCGCCAGAATGGCGTCACGCTCCGGGCCGGTCAGTAATTCACTGCGCAAGGTCTTGATCGCGACCGGCTCGCCATCGTGAAGACCGATGCCTTGATAGACCATGCCCATCGCCCCGCGCCCCAGCAGGCTTTGAATACGGTAGGAACCGAAAGTCTGTCCATTTCGCAACATGGGAGCATCTCGATAGCGGCGGCAACAGCGCTCGGCCTAGCTTAGCCGAGGGCGGCAACGGCTTCCGCAACGGTGGGGAAAATGGCGAAAATAGAAGTGAATCCGCTGATGTCGAAGACTTCACGGATCGAATCGCGGAGTTCAGCCAGCGCCAGGCGGCCGCCAGTCGTGCGGTTGCGTTTAGCGGCCACCAGCAATGCGCGTAAACCAGCGCTGCTGACATATTCCAAACCCTTGCAATCCACCACCACTGCGCCGCGCTGGTCCAACGCCGCCAGCAAGCGGGCTTCAAAGTTGCGACAACTCATGCTGTCCAGGCGACCGGCCGGCTCCAGAACAATTACGCCGCCCTGATCCTGTTCATTGATTTCCACGGTTTATCCTCCAGTTGATGCGGCTTTAATAACCTTTGCTAAGACTTGGTCATTATAGCCGCGCCGAACAAACACATGGAACCTTTCGCAACAGGGCAAGCCGATCAAGCGCGGCATCGTCAGCAAAACCGCCAACTGCCCGAAGAGAGCAGCGAATACTTTCGCTTCACCGTCCTCGTGTTGGCGGGCATTCGCCAATCAATTCCACTTTGCCTTCTTCGTCCACCGACTCCAGCCGGACGGCGAAACCCCATAGGCGATGCAGATGTTTCAGCACGGCCTGATTATTTTCATGCAGCGGCCGCCGGTGATAACGGGTGTGACGCAAGGTCAGTGAGCGATCCTTGCGATAGGCCACGTTCCATACCTGGATATTCGGTTCGCGGCTGCCCAGATTGTATTGATCAGCCAGCGCCAGCCGCAACCGCCGATATCCGGCCTCGTCATGAATGGCGGTAATTTCCAGTTGCTCATGAGTCTCGTCGTCCAGCACCGCGAACAATTTGAAATCCCGCATCAGCTTGGGCGACAGATATTGGGCGATAAAGCTCTCATCCTTAAAGTTGCGCATGGCGAAATCCAGCACTTTCAACCAATCCTGCCCGGCAATATCGGGGAACCAGTAGCGATCCTCGGACGTAGGTTGCTGACAGATGCGCTTGATGTCGCTCATCATCCCAAAGCCTAGCGCATAAGGATTGATGCCGGAATAGTGCGGATGATCGAACGGCAATTGCTGGACCACGCTGGTGTGTGATTGCAGAAACTCGATCATGAAACCGTCATTAACGTAGCCTTCGTCGTACAGCCGATTCAGCAGCGTGTAATGCCAAAACGTGGCCCAGCCTTCATTCATTACCTGGGTTTGGCGCTGCGGATAGAAATACTGCGCAATCTTGCGCACGATCCGCACCAGTTCCCGTTGCCAAGGCTCCAGCAACGGCGCGTTTTTCTCGATGAAATACAGCAGGTTTTCCTGCGGCTCTGCTGGAAAGCGCTGGTTATCCACCGTCACCGCTTCGACGGGCTTGACCGGGATCGTGCGCCACAGATCGTTAATCTGTGATTGCAGATACTCTTCCCGGTCATGCTGGCGCTGCTTTTCTTCATGCAATGACAAGGGCGCTGGATGTTTATAGCGATCCACGCCGTAATTCATCAGCGCATGACACGAATCGAGAAACAGTTCTACGGTTTCCTCGCCATAACGTTCTTCGCATTCGGCGACATAATTACGGGCGAACAGCAGATAATCAATGATGGCGTCAGCGCTGGTCCAGGCTCGGAACAGGTAATTGCCCTTGAAAAAGGAATTATGCCCATAAGCGGCATGAGCAATGACCAGGGCTTGCATGGTCGAGGTGTTCTCTTCCATCAGATAGGCAATGCACGGATCGGAATTGATCACAATCTCATAGGCCAAACCCATTTGCCCACGGCGATAATTCTTCTCAGTCGCTACAAACTGCTTGCCATAAGACCAGTGCTTATAGCCCAGCGGCATTCCTACTGAGGAATAGGCATCCATCATCTGCTCGGCGGTAATAATTTCGATCTGGTTGGGATAAGTATCCAGACCAAAATCACCAGCAATCTGGCCGATGACCTCGTTATAACGCTCCAGCATCGGAAACGTCCATTCCGACGACTCCGAAATCAGTTGTGATCCAGTAGTCATGCCGTGCGTCTCCTGAACAAGTCGCGAAAGACCGGATAAATATCGGCAGGGCCATCAATCTGCCGCATGGCGAAGTGGGGATGAGCCGCTTTTACTTCCTCATAGGCTTCCCACAAGCTCTGATGGCGGTCCGGCGTGATTTCAATATAGGCGTAATAACGGACAAACGGCATGATTCGTTGAAACAACAAATCCCGACAGGAGGGTGAATCGTGATGCCAGTTGTCGCCATCCGAAGCCTGGGCGACGTAAATGTTCCAACTGGAAATGGGATAGCGTTCAGTAATGATCTCACCCATCAATTGCAGGGCGCTGGAAACGACTGTGCCGCCGGTTTCCCGCGAGTAGAAAAACTCCTGCTCATCCACTTCCTTGGCCACCGTGTGATGGCGAATAAACACAACTTCGATCTTCTCGTAATTGCGCTTGAGAAACAGATAAAGCAGGGTGAAAAACCGCTTGGCTAAATCCTTGCGCGCCCGATCCATCGAGCCGGACACATCCATAACACAGAACATGACCGCCTGGGTGGATGGCTGTGGTTGCCTGATCCGGTTGGTGTAGCGCAGATCAAAAGTGTCAATAAATGGCACCGCGCGCGCGCGCGCCCGCAGGTGATTGATTTCTTCAACCAGAGTTTTGGCGCGTTCCTCATCCACGGGCGGCGCAGCCAGCAGTTGTTGCAGTTCCTCTTCTGCCTCGCGCAACCGACGGGTATAAGGCCCGGCTAAAGCCATCCGCCGCGCCATTGCGCCTTTTAGCGAGCGGACAATATCAAGGTTGCCGGGATTGCCGTCGCTGGTAAAACCCGCTCGCACCGATTTGAACTCGGTGGCTTTCGCCAACTGGGTGCGCACCAGATTAGGCAACTCCAGATCTTCAAAGAACAGATCGAGAAATTCCTCCCGTGACAATTCAAAAACGAAGTCATCTTCACCTTCGCCCGTATTGCTGGCTTGGCCGCCGCCCGAACCGCCGCCCGAACCGCCGGGCGGACGGGCGATCTGATCGCCAGTGACAAACTCCCGATTGCCCGGATGAATCGCCTCACGCCGCCCGCCTGGCCCGTGGCCAAATACCGGCTCAGAGAGATCACGGGCGGAATATTGACCTTCTCGCC
>JAAUTD010000234.1 GCA_012031845.1 Synechococcaceae cyanobacterium SM1_2_3 | reverse complement strand
GCCAGATTTCAGACGGGTCCGCCATGCCGTCCTGGACGGCCTTGATTTCCGCAATCACGCGCGCACGTGGCGTTCGTCCCATTCGGCGAAGGTTCGCCCCACCTGCGCCTCAACGCGCTTTACGGGCACCTTCATGTCCTGGAGACGTTCGCCGACGCGGCGGCGGTAGTTTTCCAGGTTCTTGGCCACCTTCCCGATGAGCCCTTCGCGCGCTTCGTCCAGCATCAGTTCGGCGTAGGTTTCCAGCGCATTGACCACCACGTTGCGGATGGCCTTGCTGACGCCAATCTGCAAGGCGATGTCCTGCTGGCGGCCCACGTCCTTCGTCCCAATGCTGACCTGGGCCTTGCGCTGCTGAAACGGCCGCGTCAGCGCATAGCCGCGTTCCCAGTCCACAAACCGCGCGTAAATCACCCACGAAGTGTCAAGCTCCACAACGCGCGTTTCAACGGCGCAGTTTCCGTATTCCCGCGCCAGATCGTTGGCCAGCTTGATGCTAGGGCCTTCAATCCAGGACTTTTCCTTTTCGCCCGTTTCCGGGTTCTTTTTGTTGACCGGGAACCGGTAATAGTAGTGTTCACCCGCAACACTGGCTAACGCTTTAACGCGCTGGATCATGTCTGGGATGTGCCGCGCCACCACAACGCGCTGCGCCACCACGATTTCCAGCGTGCTGGAATGTGGCGTGATGGCCTGCCCCTGCGGAACTGGCGCGAGAGCCTCACTTAATCGAGACATTTGCGCCAAATCGTTTAGCCTGCCAGGCTCAATGATGTCATGCCTAACTGACATTGGTTATAAAATCCCTCTTAAGATGCGCCACACTATCGCAACAATGACCCACGCCACAAGGCCGAACGCAACGCCAACCATGACGCCTGACGCCAGCCCCGCGCCGATTTGGAACCAGTCCCAGAACATCAGCGAGCCCGCCGCTGGGAATAAGCGCGCTCCGCATCATCGACGGACCGCCGTATTTCGGCCAACCCGTTGCGCACATCGTCAGGCCACATCGCCGCGGCGTCCTGCGCCATCTGCTTGGCTTTCGCTGCGATCAATTCCAGGTATGTGACGAAGCTGTCCCCCATCAGCGCACCACCGTGGTGGCCTCGTTGATGATGGAGACGCCCGCCAGCGTCGCGGTGCCTTCGTTCAAGCCGTCTTTGTTGGCCCTAATCCAGGACCTAATGGCCTGTTCAATGCCGTCCGCAGGCAGGTGCTGCCGGAGGGCTTCCAGGTCCAGTTCGGCGCGCTTCCAGTCGTTACACTTCCACGCGCTGCGCAGGCCCGCCATCCCGAAGGATGACCGCGTGCGCGACAGTTCGGCCGGGCTGGCTTCGGCGTCGCGTTCAGCCGCCCGCACCACGTTAGCTTGCGCTTCCGCCTGCTGCTGCGCCTGTTCGGCTTCGCGCGCTTCCGCCAGCGCCTTCGCCTTCGCGGCGTCCGTCTGCCGCGTCGCTTCGGTCTGTGCGTTGCGCAATTCGTGGAACCTGCCCCGCGCTAGTTCAGCGGCGGCCATTGCCTGTTCCACGTCATTGGTGGCCGCCTGGAATGCGATGGCATTGCCCGCTGTTTCGGCGTCGGCGCGCAGTTGCTGTGCGGCGGCAAGGGCGTTGCGTGCGTCCTGGAACGCGCGCCCGGCGGCGTCCAGGTCCAGCTTGGCGATGCGTTCGGCGTCCGCCATCTTAGCGGCGTTCAGCTTCGCCGCGGTGGCCACGCGCTGCGCCGACACCGCGTCATTGAAACGGTCCTGGGCCGCCTGCCGTTCGCGTTCGGCCTCAGCTTCGCGCGCCGCTTTTTCGGCCGCGGCCTTCGCCTGTAGAAAGACGGTCAGGCGGCGTTCCAGCACCTTGGCCATGTTGACCAGCTTGTCCCGTGGCGTGACGAAGATGGCGTCCACCACGCGCTCAGCGGTCAGGAATGGTTCCTTTTCGTTGACGCGGTTGCGCTCCAATTCCTTGGAGCACGCCTTCGCCAGGCTGGCCAGGTCAGTGGCCGTTTTCGCGTCATCCTCAGTGTCCAGCTTGTCCGGCACCTTCGCCGCTTCGGCCAGCAGATCGGTGGCGCGCTTGATGACGCCCGAATGCGTGAGTTCAAGGCGGCCCTTAAGGTCCGGCGGCGGTGGCTGATTGTGGCCAATGCCTGGCGGCAGTCCATCATCCATCATCTTTGATCTCCCCGTTTATGTCTTAAATCGCGGAATAGGCACTACAAGCAGGTCAGGCTTTGAATATTGCGCGCCCTGCCCCTCGATTTTTACACGCTCAACCATCGCGGCGTAATCGTAATAGCTGACGGGGTTGTTACATACCC
Source organism: Synechococcaceae cyanobacterium SM1_2_3 (assembly GCA_012031845.1). GTDB lineage: Bacteria > Pseudomonadota > Gammaproteobacteria > Competibacterales > Competibacteraceae > Contendibacter. The sequence goes on along the minus strand of JAAUTD010000234.1, from coordinate 3,643 downwards.
ACAGCCATTCTTCCGCGGGGTCCGCGCGCTTACCATTGACGGCGCACAATAGGCGTTCCGGCTGCGTCAGTTCCCCATCGGCGTCCAGCTGCTGGTCCAGCCAGATGGCCACCGGCACCCAGGGGCCATCCTTGACCAGGCGGCGGCGGTAATAGCCCGGATGTGGCTCGCTGGTGATGGCGGGTTTTTGTCCGGCTAAGGCCGCCCGCCACCACGCCAGCGCGTCATCATTGGGCGTCGGACGCCTCACGCCAGACGCCAGACGGCCAAGCCTTCCTTTTCCAGCTTGGTGTCCCCGTAGCTGTCGCCCACCTTCATCCGCTTGGCCAGGAACTTCCGTTCCGGGGTCTGTTCCTTGCCCCACGCGCGCACGGCGTTCGCCAGCTTGTCGCTGGCCTTCGTGTCGCCAGCTTCAAAAAGCTGTCACCCACGTCCAGCTTGGCGAACTGTTCCGCCATGGCCGTTTGCATGGACTTCACGCCCATGGGCGGTTTGATGCCTTTGTTGATTGTCAACGCGTCTGCCACTGTCTCTTTTCCTCTTTCAAAAAGTGCCCCTATTGGCACGGCTACGTTTTTACCTGGACTAGATCAACACTTGCAAGACCACCAGTTGTGTACAGGTGAACAACCGGCGCAAGCCATGTGGATTATTTACCTAATAGCGCATTAGGTTGGCTTCGCCCCAGCAGCGCTGCCTGTCCCTCCCGCGCATGACTTTCTGAAACCGCCTGCGTAGGGCCGTCATTTCTTTTTTTCGGTCACTCGACATATCGGGCCAGATGTCATGCCATGCCCAATCGAATTCCCGGTCCGGCTTCCACTCGAAAGCGTCGGCGTGGATGATCCGCAGGCCGTTCACCCCCTCATATGTCGGGGCCACCAGCTTGATGACATCTTCCGATTTTTCCAGGACCGTCATCGACTTCACGCCGCGCGGCCCGCGCGGCCGAACAACAGCTGGACGGCCATGCCGAGGCCCAGCCCCGACATCAGGATGTCACCCTGCGCGAACGGCCGGAAATATCGCTTGATGTCGTCCCATTCGGCGGGGGTATCCGACATGAAAACCCCCGTCCCGGCCCGCGTCAGCCGTGTGTAGGTCCCAAGGCCGATGGGCCGCCCGTCGCGCAGCAGGCGCAGCGCGGTGAAATCGAAATTCGTCGTGAACTTGCTGACAGACCATTCCCCGCTTTGGCCCACCGGGATGTTGACCAGTTCCCCAGCCACCACCTGGCGTTCGTAAATGCGGCGCATCAGCCGTTCCAGTCCTGGCAGATCATGCGTCATGTTTTTCCCCCAGCGTTGGGGCGGGGGCGCGCGGCCCCCGCCGATTTTCGAATTAGGCCGCCAGTTCCACCAGCTTGTTCAGGACCTTGGCCTTGTTCTGGCCGCCTTCGCCGCTCCATGCGCTGGCCAGCCGGATGTCACGGCTGCGGCCCACCATATGGTCCGTGTAGTACGTGACTGCGTTGTACACGCCCCACAGGTTGCCGGGGTCCGCGCCCGGCGCGTTGTCCATCGCCGATAGCAGGCGTTTCATGGGCCGGTTCAGCAGCGCGTCCGGGTTCGCAATCATCTGGTCCACCGTCAGCGTTTCCGTGGGCTTCTGATAGACCGGCGCGAGAATGCGGATCACGTCCGCCTGGGTGACTTTCTTCGTGGCCAGGCGTTCGGCGAACTGGCCGAAAGCGATGATGCCTTCGCGCGTCGCCATGATGAATTCGCGCGCCTGGGAAATCAGTCTGTCGTCCCACGTCTGGTTATGGCGGATGGTGAAGCGCCCGGCCTGTTCGTCGATGATGCTGTGGCCGTCCCAGCCCAGCGCAATCCGCGTGGTGTTCATGCAGACCACCCGCGTCCCCGTCGCGCCGATGTGGCACGCCTGGCCCTGCTGGTGCGGCTTCAGCGCCAACAGATACGCTTCGTTGCGGTCACCGCGCTGGAATTCAAAACCGGCATTCATCTTCGCCAGCATCCACACGTAGCGGCCGCCGCGCAGCGAGCCCGCGGCCTCAATCGTCGCGCGGCGCACGCCCGTTTCCGGGTCAGCTTCGATGAATTCGCGGAAGAATTCGGCCACCTGGCCGTTTTGGATGGGGGCATAGTCCGGCCCGACCACGTCAAGCACGTCCCCGCCGTCGCGGACCAGGAAATTGCGGCCCGTGTACTGTTCCGGGACCTTGTTGCCTTGCGCGTCGTTCACCAGCCGGTAAACCGGTTCCAGGCGGACGCCCCAGTCAATGCGGGCAATCCGCAGCATGTCTTCCACGCTGCAATTCTGGGGCAGGTGTTCGCCGAGGCCGTGCCACGTGCACCGTTTTCCCAGTTGAATGCGGCGGTTTCAATTTCGTGTGCCATTGTCTCAAAATCCCCGTTCGTTGTTACATGGCGCTATTGCCATGCCCACCGATGTAAACAACCAAGTGCAGGATGTCAACACTGCGCCTGGTATTTATTTTAATTTTCAGCCAGCGTGGCCGTTTTACCCTCATAGTACCGAACCTTAGCGCCCCACTTTTTCACAGCCTTCTGAGCCCGCGTCAGCTTGCGTTCCCAGTTAGCTAGGTTGGCGGCAGCAGCCGAAGCACGCTTGGCCACCACGTCCACCTTGGGCTTGGCCTTCGGCGCTGGGGCGTTCAGCTTGTGCGCGCCCATCGCTATGGCCCTTTCGGTCAGGAAGCGTTCCAGCATGGCGTGGGCCGGGCAGTGACGTTTGCTGCCGGTAATCATGCCCATGATTTCATGTGAAATGTCATGGACGAGACGGGTAACCCCCTCGCGACGCCAGACGGGCCGGATTACATCCGCCGGGTCCGCGGCGCGCGCCGCGCGGTCCGCCCAGCGCGTCAGGGCATCCCGTTCGGCCGGGCCATACTGACCGGCGGCAAATCTTAACATTGCCACCTTGACCCGCCGGGCTTGCGCAGAATTGAGGCGGGGTCCGCCCCACATCCGCAGCCCAGCTTTCAGCCACATCCCTTTGATGTGATTGTAGGTGCTGTGACGATCAGCCAGGCCCATGGTTGCCCCCTTCCCAGTCATAGAAAACCGCGGTCCGGTTGCCCAGCGTTCCGTCGCGTTTCAGCAGCTGAACGGCAACAGAAGGTTGGATACCTTCGCCCACACCAATCATACCGTGCAGGTGAACATATACGCCGCGCACGTTGCCGCGGTTGCCAACGCCGCGGGAAGACAGACTGCGCAGGATGGACACTTTGCGGACCAGCCCGTGCGCCTTTTCGATGGCTTCGCGCAGCGCGCCGCGCGCGTTGGACTGCACCATTTGCGCTTCACGGACCCGTTCTGTTGCCTCTTCCAGCGCCGCTTCCGCGGCCAAGATTTCGGGCGTTTTTTTGTCCAAAATGACCGGCGGCATGGTCACACCCGCCCGTGAAAATCTTGGATCAACTCGCCTGGGTCCACCTTCACACCGAGGCGGCCCAGCGTGTCGCAGAACCAGGTTGCCTGGTCATAAAGCGCGTGGGCGTTCCAGCCGATGAATTCCCCTTTGGACCCGTGCAGTTTGCAGTCATCGTGGTCCAGGTTGAAAAACAAGTCCGACACGTTGGCATCAATCGCCATTTCACATTCCCCGTTTTGCGGGGGGGCGCGAACCATCCACGCGCCCCCAGGTTCTTAGG
>JAAUTD010000233.1 GCA_012031845.1 Synechococcaceae cyanobacterium SM1_2_3 | reverse complement strand
TCCGAAGCGAAAGTCCTGAGAACTTTCGCTCGATCCGTTCGCCCTGAGCCTGTCGAAGGGCATTCATTGGTAAAAAACGAGGTTCGACAGGCTCACCCCGAACGGTTTTTCAATCCGAAGCGAAAGTCCTGAGATCAAGTCCCTGTGTCACTTGCATTATTCTTGGACTGAATCAAAACGCCGCAATACGACGGGTGCCCTATCGTACTAGCCAATGCCACAATGGAGAACTCATGATTCTGAAAAGAGCAATAATCCAGTGGATAAATCGCACTATCGTCTTTATGGCGGCGCTTTTCACGCTGCTGGCAACCGCGACCGTGATGGCGGAAAAATCAGGATTGGCGGCACCGGCAATGCGCTGGGCGCGATGCATCTGCTCGGCGTCGCCTTTGGCAAGCAAAATTCTGATACAAAAGTGACGGTGCTGCCGAGTCTGGGCAGCAGCGGTGCAGTCAAGGCTGTCCCTAAAGGAGCTATTGACATTGGGCTGAGTTCGCGGCCGCTGACCGGGGACGAATCCAGACAGGGTGCGATATCGGTCGAGTATGCGCGCACCCCGCTGGTGTTTGCGGTACCCACGACCTCACAGGTTACCGCCATCACCACCGATCAGCTTGCTGACATCTACTCTGGCAAGCAGACTAACTGGCCTGATGGCAGTCTGATTCGGCCCGTTCTACGCCAGCCTGGGGATGATAATACCCGCCAAGTGAGGAACATTTCCCCGGCAATAGCCATCGCCCTATCTGTTGCGGAACAGCGACCGGGGATGCCTTTCGCGATGACCGACCAAGAAGCGGCTGACAAGATCGAAAACACACCGGGCGCGTTCGGTGTGACCACACTCGCCTTGATCAACTCAGAAAACCGCTCATTGCGGGCATTGACGTTGGATGGCGTCGAACCAACGGTCACCAATGCAGTTTCCGGCCGCTACCCGCACCATAAGCGCCTGTTCCTCATCACTCGGTTCGAACCATCGGCAGCAGTTCAACATTTTACTGCGTTCATTCGATCTCCTGCCGGGCGTGAATTCTGACGCAAACCGGACACTGGATGCCCTGATCCGGAGCCGCGATAATGCACAGCGATGTCGTAATCACATCAATCATCAGCCGAGTGGCGCTAGTCGTTGCCCTGATGGTCGCGATCTCATTACCACTCGGTTACATGATCATCACATTTAACGACCTTAGCGCCAATCTGCACTTCAAGGCCAAGGTCAAAGCGACCGCGTTCAGCAGTCTGATCACCAGCAATCCCGAATTGTGGATCTATGCCGAAAACCAAATGCAGGGTCGGCTGACTCGTGAACCGGTTCTGCTGGAGACTGAATTAGTGCAGGTTTACGACGCGGGAGGCGTTCTCATCACGCAGGCCGGCCAGACGCCCGCGCCGCCGAGATTAAGCCGGAGCTATCCGCTGTACGACGCGATGCGAGTCGTAGGCTGGATTGAAGTTAGCGCTTCACTGCAAGGGTTAATTTATGGCGTGGTCATAGCGGCTGCATTTGGCGCATTGCTAGGGACTGCCGTATTCGCGCTCATGTGGAGCTTGCCGCTGCGGGCGCTACGACAAGCCCTGCAATCGCTTATAGACAGCGAGTCCCGTTTTCACACCCTGGTGGACTTGCTGCCTTACGGGGTGCAGGAAAACGACCTGACCGGTCGCATTACCTTTGCCAACCCGGCGCGGGAACGCCTGCATGGCCGGTGGGAGGGGGGCGTAATCGGGCGGTTCATCTGGGATTTTTTGGCGGAAGATATCGAGCGTATATCCTTGCGCGACTACTTCCAATTCCTGATTCGCGAACAGCCGCTGCCCACACCTTATTTCTCGAAAGATCGATGCGTTGATGGCAGTATCATTGATGTGCAGATGGATTGGACCTACCGCCGCGACAAGTACGGTCAGGTGCAGGGACTTATCGCGGTTATGACCGACATCACCGACCGTAACCGAATGCAAGCGGCGCTGCGGGAACAGGCGATTCGCGATCCGCTCACCGGTCTGTTCAACCGGCGCTATCTCGACGAAACCCTGCCGCGTGAACTGAGCCGCTGCCAACGCAGCGGTGAACCGCTCGCCGTCGCCATGCTGGACCTGGACCACTTTAAGCATTTCAACGATGTCTACGGCCACGAAGCCGGCGATCTGGTATTGAAAATGGTGGGGCTATCGCTGCATCAATCCTTGCGCACCAGCGATATGGCCTGTCGTTATGGCGGCGAGGAATTGACCGTTGTGATGCCCGGCTCCTCTCTGGACGATGCATGGACTCGACTGGATACATTGCGGCAAATCATTTGGCAACTGCACTTGCTTTACCGGGGTGACGAGTTGTCCGTGATCACTGTCTCTATCGGCGTGGCGGCAGCGGAACCGGAGGAAAAGGACGCAACGACGCTGTTGGGCCGGGCCGACGCAGCGCTGTATCAAGCCAAAGCACAAGGCCGCAATCGGGTAGTGGCTTCCTGCTTCTAGGGAGGTGAACTGACCGGATTCCTGCTTTCTTCTGATCAGGACTTTCGCTCTATCCGTTCGCCCTGACGCTTCGGCAAGCTCAGCGGACGAAGGGCATTCATCGGAAAAATTGGGGTTTGACCGGCTCACCCCGAACGGTTTTTGAATCCGAAGCGAAAGTCCTGCTGAGGAAGCTAAAGCACGATTTCCCCAACGGATGGGCGGTAAAAACGCCATGCTATATGATGTAAACCTCATAAAACCGCCAAAACCGCCTGAAATTCATCCATGAAACCGCATATTCCCCGTTTTGAGCAGGCCCGCATTCTGATCGCGGGCGACGTGATGCTGGATCGCTATTGGTACGGCCCCTGTTCGCGCATTTCCCCGGAAGCGCCGGTGCCGGTGGTCAAGGTCGAGGACATTGAGGAACGGCCCGGCGGCGCGGCCAACGTCGCGGTCAACATCGCCACGCTCAGCGGGCGCGTTTGTGTCATCGGCGTAACCGGCGCGGACGAGGCGGCCAGCGCACTTGAAAGCAAGCTGCATCGGCTGGGCATCGCCAGCGAAATGATCCGGCTGCCCGGCCAGGCCACGATTACCAAATTGCGGGTGCTGAGCCGCAATCAGCAGTTGCTGCGGCTGGATTTCGAGGACGGTTTTCCCGACTTTGATCCGGCGGCGCTGCATGAACGCTTCATCGCGGCTTTACCGGAATGCGCAGTCGCGGTGCTGTCGGATTATCAAAAGGGCGCGTTGCAGCGGATTGAGGACTTGATCGCCGCCGCTCGCGCCGCCAATAAACCGGTGCTGGTGGATCCGAAAGGCCGCGATTTTGGCCGCTACCGGGGTGCAACCCTGTTGACGCCGAATCTGGCCGAATTTGAAACCGTGGTCGGCCCCTGTCGCGGCGATCAGGAATTGACGGACAAGGGCCAAACGTTGCGGGAGCGTCTGGAATTCGGATCGCTGCTGATCACCCGGGGCGAGCAGGGCATGACCTTGTTGCAAGCCGACGCCGAACCGCTGCATCTGGCGGCTCGCGCCCGCGAGGTGTACGACGTGACCGGCGCAGGCGATACCGTGATTGCGACGCTGGCGGCGGGTCTGGCGGCGGGTCTGACCTTGCCCGCCGCGACCGTATTAGCCAATCTGGCGGCGGGCATCGTCGTCGGCAAACTGGGCACGGCCAGCGTCACCACGTCGGAATTGCGGCGGGCGCTGTACGAACACGCTGAGCCGCGCGTGGGGTGCTGGACGAGGCGCAACTGCTGCAAGCCGTGGCCGACGCCAAGGCGCACGGCGAGACTATTGTGATGACCAACGGCTGTTTTGACATTTTGCACGCCGGGCATGTGACCTATCTGGAACAGGCCAAGCGGCTGGGCAACCGGCTGATCGTGGCGGTCAACGACGATGCTTCAGTGCGGCGGCTCAAAGGCGCGGATCGGCCAGTGAATTCGCTGGAGCGGCGGATGCAGGTGTTAGCTGGGCTGGCGGCAGTAGACTGGGTCACGCCGTTTTATGAAGACACGCCAGAGCGGTTGATTTGCGCGGTCACGCCTGATTATCTGGTCAAGGGCGGCGACAACGATCCGGCTCGCATTCCCGGCAACCGCTGCGTTTGGGATGCGGGCGGGCAAGTCGTCGTCATGGATTATGTCGAAGACTGCTCCACCACTCGCACCATTGCCCGCATTCTGCAACGGCCATAAAGATTTTTTGGATTGCATGATGAACCTGGAATGGATCAAGGATTGCGTCAGAAATAATTGTTACCGCTATTCCCGTCACGGCGACAAGGAACGGCAAAACGATGCCTTGTCATTAGTTCAAGTTGAGCAAGCCTTGCTCGGTGGTCGAATTATTGAGCATTACCCGGATACCGGACGGGGAGAAAGCTGCCTAATCGCCGGTTTCACCGATGATGGCAAGCCGGTGCATATCGTTTGCGGAAGCATGGGTGAGTGGATGGTGGTCATTACTGTCTATATCCCCCACCCCGCCGAAGTTCAAAAACCCTTACGAGCGAGGCTAAAACGATGAGTGAATTTTGCGCGTTCTGCGGCCATAAGCATCTCAGCGCCAAAACGACCCGTTACTTCCACGAACAAGGCGATGAAATTCTCATCGTCAACGCTGTGCCGTGCCTCGAATGCGATTACTGTGGCGAGCAGTATTTCGATGCAGCGGTACTCAAACACATTGAAGCTGAACATTTCGCCATCCTCCAACAGGGGAAAACTCCCCAAAGCGTTAGGCAGGTGGCGATAGAAGAATTTGGAATGATCTCAGCGTGAATCCACCCTTAACCGTAGATGTCGCCATTGTCGGCGGCGGCATTGCCGGATTGTGGCTATTGGCGCAATTGCGCCAGCGCGGTTATGGCGCGGTGCTGATTGAAAGCGGGCCACTGGGCGCGGGTCAGACGATTTGCGCCCAAGGCATCATTCACGGCGGCGCTAAATACGCTTTACACGGACAGTTGAGCGATTCGGCCAAGGCCATCGCTGGAATGCCGATGTTCTGGCGGCGCTGCCTGAACGGCGCGGATGAACCTGATTTGCGCGGGGCGCGACTGCTGGCCGAACATCAATATCTGTGGGCGACTCGCGCCCCGACTTCACAACTAGCGGCGTTTTTCGCCAGTCAGTTGATGCAGAGCCGGATGGAAAAAGTGGCGGGTGACCTTCCCGCCGCGCTGCACCATCCCGATTTTCGCGGCACGGTTTATCGGCTGGATGAACCGATTGTGGAGGTGGCTTCGGTGTTGCGCACTTTGGCGGATCGCTGCCGTGAAGCCCTGCTGCTCAGCCAGAAACCGGTTGCGTTGACGGCGGAGGGAACCTTGATTTTGCGTCATCCGTCGCGTCCGCCGCTGACGGTTCAAGCCGCTTGTACTGTCTTTACCGCTGGCGCGGGCAATGCCGGGTTGCCGTGGGCGGCGCAACAGTTACGGCCATTGCACATGGTCATGGCGCGTGGTTCGGGATTGCCGGGGGAGCTATACGCGCATTGTCTGGGCGTCAGCGACACGCCGCGCCTGACCGTCACCAGCCATGACGACGCCAGCGGGCGGCTGATCTGGTATCTCGGCGGCGGACTGGCCGAAGAGGGCGTGAAGCGCAATCGCACGGAACAAATTCACGCCGCCCGCCGGGAACTGGCGGCGCTGTTGCCGTGGGTGGAGTGGTCAAAAGCGGAATTCGCCACGTTCGCCGTGGATCGCGCCGAAGCCCGCCAGCGGCTTGGAACCCGGCCCGCTGAACCGAGCGTATTGCACAATGGCCGGGTGATCGCGGCATGGCCGACCAAACTGGCGCTGGCGCCCTGCTGGCGGAACGAATTATCGCCCTGTTGCCGACTCTCGATGTGCAACCGCAGCCGCTGAATTTACAAATGCTGGCGGACTGGCCGCGCCCGGAAATCGCGCCGCCGCCGTGGGGATTGGGAGCATTTGCAATGGAGTTGAAACCGCTGGGCGCAACCGGTTTACAGGTCAGTCCATTGGGCTT
>JAAUTD010000022.1 GCA_012031845.1 Synechococcaceae cyanobacterium SM1_2_3 | reverse complement strand
CCCGCCGCCTCGGACAGCGCCCGCCCGACTGGATGTTCAGAACCGCGTTCCAGCGCCGCCGCCAGCGTCAGACTGCGCTGCGGGTCGAGACCGCCGACCGGTTCTACCGCCATAACCTGCGGGCGGCCAAAGGTGAGCGTTCCGGTCTTGTCGAGAATAACGTGAGTGGTGCGGGCCAGCGTTTCCAGCGCATGACCGCGAGTGGTCAGCACTCCCAGCCGTGTCAACGCGCCGGTCGCCGCGACCATCGCGGTCGGCGTCGCCAGCGACAGCGCACAGGGACAGGTCACCACCAGCACCGCCAGAGTGATGCGAAACGCGGTATCGAAATCGCTCAACAAATACCAGGCCAGAAAAACGACAGTTGCTGCCAGCAGCAGCGCCAGAACAAACCGGCTGGCGATGCGATCCGCCAGCAAGGCCAGTTGCGGTTTCTCGCTCTGGGCGCGATCCAGCAACCGGGCAATGGCCGACAGCACGGTATCCGCGCCGACCTTTTCCACCGCCATAACCAACGGACTTTCCACATTGACCGCGCCGCCGATCAGCGACTCGCCGACTTGTTTCGGCACGGGCCGACTTTCGCCGGTGAGCAACGATTCATGACGCTGCTGGCTCCTTCGATCACCCGCCCGTCGGCGGGAATGGTCTGGCCCGGACGAATCAGCGCCCGGTCGCCGGGTTGCAGTTCCACGATGGACACGATTTCCTCAGCGCCCGCCGGGTTGATACGGGTGGCGATGGCCGGCAACATTCGCACCAGGGCTTCGGAGATTTGCGCGGCTCGATGGCGGGCGCTCATTTCCAGAAAGCGCCCGGTCAACAGAAAAAACACGAACATGCTCACCGAGTCGTAATAAACCTCGCCGCCGCCCTGCACCGTGTACCAAATACTGGCGGCGAAGGCTGCGACTATCGCCAGCGTCACCGGCACATCCATCCCTGCTTGCCGCCGCCGCAGATGCGCCACGCCGCGCTGAAAAAGGGCTGCGCCGAGTACGCCACGACCGGCGCGGTCAGGATCAGACTGACCCAGCGGAACATCTCCCGAATCCAGTCTTCCATGCCCTGATAATCGCCGACGTACAGGCCGACCGCGAACATCATCACCTGCATCGAACCCAGCCCGGCCACCGCCAGCCGCCGCAGCGCGATACTCCGCTCGCGTTTTTGCAAGGCTTCCTGGCGGTTGGGATCGAAGGGATGAGCGATATAACCAATAGCCGCCACTGCCGCCAGAATGTCGCTGAGCTTGATCTGGCGCTGATCCCAACGGACTTGGGCGCGGTGGGTGGAGTAGTTCACCCGGAACTCCAGCACTCCCGGCAAGTGGCCGACATGCTGTTCATTCAGCCAGACGCAGGCGGCGCACACGATGCCTTCCAGCATCAGCGCGGCTTCGCGGATCTGTTCGCCGTCGGCGCGGACAAAGCTCTGCTGCACATCGGCCCGGTCGTACAGCGCCAGGCCCCGCAGTTGCTCCGGGATCAAGTCTTCGGCTCGGCGCGATGGCGCGGTGCGATGGCGGTAGAAGTCGGTCAGGCCCGCCGCCACGATAGCCTCCGCCACCGCCTTGCAGCCGTGGCAGCACATCGGCTGGCTCTGGCCGTCAATCAACGCGCTATAGATTGCGCCGGGTGGAACCGGTAAACCGCAATGAAAACAGGTGGTTTCAGTTGCAACCGTGGAGGTGGGCATGAGGGGTTCAACAGCGCCTAAACAGAGAAAGCTGCGCGTTAAGAAACAACATGAGCCGATGAGGGCATGAGCAAAGGAACCAGATAGTCTTGCCGCTTTTCATTCACTTGAGTTAAATCGTTCAGCCATGAGAGATTCTTTGATATGACAAGCTCAAACATCTCAGCGTGATGGGTGTTATTCATGGGAATTAAGCGCATTTGAAATCCGTATTTTCTGGCCAGATTTTTGACTTCATCGGCATGATCGTAAGTCATTAAAAAATCGCCTTTTAATGATTCAGCAATCTCAAATAGTCGTTCATGATTCAAATTGAAATGACGGTATAAGCGTTTACCTGCTCTTTTGCCGCCTGCGGTGTAAGGCGGATCAATGAAAAAAACTGCCTGGCGATTTTCAGCATGATCAGGTAGCAATTCCAGTGCATCCGCCTTAAAAAAAGTGATCCGCTCCTTGATCAAATTCAGATTCAAAATCCGTTTTGCCAGTGTTTGTGGATACCAGCGGGATTTAATCCCTTTGCCATTTTCTCCATTTTTGAGCAGTCCAGCGCCTTCCGCCAAAATACCACCGTGCAAGGTTCTATTTTTGAGCAAGGTTTGAAAGGCTTTCTGTTGGATGGCAACCGAAGAAACGCATAGCTCCGTGGTGAGATTTTCATAGGTTAAGTCAAAATGAAGAATTCTATCGGCGATCCATTCAGCGTGACCTGCAATAATGGCTTCCCACACTGCTGCTACTTCGCCATCCATTTCAATCATCACTGCTTTTTCAACCCGGCTCTCGAATAATGCAGTGAGGCTGATAATCCCACCGCCGGTAAAAGGCTCTACCAGAAGTTCGGGTTTGAAATCCAGAGACTGTATCCATTTTCTAAATGTGGGCACAAACCAGGTTTTACCACCCGGATAACGAAAAGGACTGCGCTGCGGCACTGAAGCGACATTGACCGGTTTAGTGGTGGCGGAGATGATATTCGAATTGGTAAATAGATTCTGCTGTTCTGGAAGATTCATAATAATGGATTTTCAATACATTGATTGATAGGCGCGGATTCAAGCTGATCATCCAGTTTTTCTTGCAATATATGCAGGAATTCATCAATTTTACCCGGTTCAGGAGTTGTAATGCTGATCAATGTTGATTGAAATTTGGTAAAAACTTCATCAACTTTAGTCAGTTTGAAGTTGTTCTGATCTGCATCGTACACAAGATCATAAATAAACTAGGCAATGTCTCCCTCACTTTTTGAAACCGGGACTAATCTTGAAATGGGTAGCGTTTCGTAAAAGCCTTTTTGCAAAGCAACGGCAATCTTTTTATTCCAGTAATTTAATATGCCGCCCTTAAATAATAGCTGTGGAGCAAGTCTTTTACGCGAAGAAGATAGATAGTCAGGTCGAGGATAATTCGGCTGCCTTGTCCAGTCCATTGTTTGATTCATCTCTGGGTTATTCATGTAGTGTTCAAAGGGATCGCGAACATTTCCCGAAATATAAACGGCTTGGATTTCAAGCGCACCAAAATCATAGACACGCTCTTTTTGGTCATAAGCGACTAGAATTACATCAATATTACCTGCTGACTTACCATGAACATCGTTCAGCCTTACTTCGGTAAGAGAACTCCATGTCGCATCTTCGCTAAAAAAGAAATGAGCAGCGTCCTTGATAATGAGCCAGTCCTCACGGAAGCGGATTGGGCAGGTTATGACTGAATTGTAACTGTGAAAGATGCTGCAAACTCCGAGAGGGTTTTTAGCTTTGTCTTTTGTGCAATTTGGGATTTTGTTATTGAAGCGACACAATCTATCTTGGCGATAACGAATAGCTCTCTCAGAAAAATCTGTTGTCGCGTAACCAAATACTTCAGCAAGAGGATGTTTTAGTGTTTGCATTCTTCATAATTTCCCGAGTGAGGCGATATTTTGACTGCGCACATTTGGAGAAGGCGGCTCTAAACCATTGACACCGATCCTATGTAATCTACCGCTGCGCGAAGCATCCAATAACAATGATCGTCGTATTAAATTTCAGCGAGTATGTTGAAGCCCGCTTGACGGATTTCAATATCCATACCGCCCGCGCCAGAAAATAGCGAAATCGCTTTCATTGTGCCTTACTAATCATGGGTCGCGATTTATTGAGCATTGACTCACTGGATCACAACCTGGCGATCCAATACCTTGGTTAAAGCACGAATTTCATGCAAGTCCTCGCCTTTTTGAATGCGCAGCACCAGATTCCATTGACCCGCCAGCGGCAGTTTCAATTCTGCTTCATAGATTCCGTCCGTGCGCTCGATCAAATCAAACGCAATATCCTGCTGACTGCTGGAAGGACGGAGGAATTTTCCCCCCACCGTTGCACCGGATACGGCTTCGCCATTACGAGTCCGCACCGCGATTCGAAATACCGCAGGCTCGTTGGCTACCGCTTCGCGCAGCCAGCCTTTCTGCACTTGCCAGCCACGTTCGCGCTGGCGCTGCACTTGCTGAAGATACTCGTTATACAAGGCTTCCTTCTTGTGAAAGTCGTGCGAGATGACGCCGGGAAAAACGGAGGAAACCTGACGGGCGCGGGCGGTTTCCGCGAAAAGCCAGTCGTCCAGAATTGACGGCAACCCTCGCTCAGCAACGACAACAAACCCGGCCAATAACGCGGTCAACGCAATGAAAAAACTGCTGATTGCGACGCGCCCAGTGCAGGTTCTTAGCGCGAGAACCGGGATTCAGCGCCATTCCACCACCGAATCCAGCCAGTAAATAAATCGCCAGATGAATTGCGAACAGATCGCCGCCCGGCCAGAAAAGAATGCTGTACGGAACATAAAAGCCGACCGTCGCCAGCACAATAACCGCTGTCGCCTTTTTCTGTTCCATCCTGGCGAAACGAACCAGCCCAACATGAGCCAGCACTATTAAGCAAACGCCTAGGGCGAGACTAAATAGCAGTGCGGTCATCAATCACTATCCGGCACATAGAACGGTTCCACCAGATCAACAGGATCAGCGGCTGCTCCTTCAAGCGGCTCAATAATAAAAGTCACAGTTTGCCGGGCGTCATTGCTATCAGGCTTGCTATTGAGCCTAGCCGACGGAATCTGCACTCGCGCTAATAGCTTAATTCGCTCCTGCGACCCCAGTGTAATCCGCTCCATCCCATCCATATTCAGGATCGCGCCGGGCAAGCCTTCAATGCGAATGCCAATGGTTACAGGGGCAGTGAGTTTGTTGTTCAACTTGATTTCATAGCTATTACGAATGCTGCCATCGGAGAGTTGGGTATACAGCGGTTGGCGGATTTGCTCTACCGTTGCGTTATAGGGCGCACGAGTCGCAATACTCCAGATAAGGATTGAAGTCGCCGCCGTCAAAATAACCCCATAACCAATAGTTTTCGGCTTTATCAACTGCGTCTTTTGCCCATTCAACGCCTTTTCCGAGGTATAACGAACCAGACCGCGCGGCCAGTGCAGGTTATCCATAATGGTGTCGCAGGCGTCAATGCACAGGGCGCAGGAAATACATTGGTATTGCAGGCCATTACGAATATCAATACCCACTGGGCAAACCTGTACGCAATAGCCGCAGTCAATACAATCGCCCACGCCTTGCGTCTGCCGTTCTTCGCGGCTTTTCAGCCCTTTTCCCAATTTAGTCCGACCCTGACGACCTTCGCCGCGCTGCTGGTCATAGGAAATAATCAGCGTGTCATGATCAAACATCGCGCTCTGAAACCGGGCATAGGGGCACATATAAGTGCAGACCTGCTCCCGCGCCAGCCCAGCCATCACAAAGGTGGTTGCAGTCAGAAACAGCGTAGTGAAATAAGCCGCAGTGGACGCTCGCCCCAATAGCATATCCACGACTAGTGTCGGCGCGTCGGCCCAATACAACGTGAAACTTAATCCAGTCCAAAATGCAGCGAGCAACCAAAGTCCATAGGTCGCCCCCTTCTTGATCAGCTTCTCCCGATTCCACGGCGCTTTATCCAGCCGCATCCGCGCCGGTCGTTCGCCCTGCACCCAATGCTCAATCATCATGAATAAATCGGTCCACAGGGTTTGAAAACAGAAATAGCCGCACCAGACTCGCCCGGCCAGACCGGTCACAAAAAACAGCAGGATCGCGGCAATCATCAACATGCCAGCCAACCAGAACAGATCTTGCACCTGAATGGTGAGATCAAAAATATAGAAATGCCGCCCGGGCAAATCGTATAACACCGCCTGATTAGGCGCGTTGGGCCGTTCCCAACGCAACCAGGGCAACAAAAAATAAACAGCGTAGGCCAAAACCAGAATGCCGGTCTTGAGAGTGCGAAAGCGGCCTTTGACCGAGCGGGGATAAATCGGAATGCGCTTTTGGTAAAGCGTGTTGCTCTCTTCGGACATGGTTCACCCGATTGATTGGCGTGAAACAACGGGAATTTGAGGTCGTAAAATGATTCACCCCCTGCAACGGGGGTGAAAGATCAGCGACCGGTGGCCTGCAACTCAAGCGATGGCGTTATTTGGCCCCGCCTAACTGATGGACGTAAACCGCCAGCAACTTGATGTCAGTTGGCGACAGCCGCTCGTTCCAAGCTGGCATGACGCGATTATTGTTCACCCCGTTGGCGATAAAGGTTTTAAGCACGGCTTTTTTATCCTGAAGCGTCTTTTGCCCGGGAACATCGGCAATCGCCCAGATTTTGTCGGTCAGGTTGGCGGCTCCTTGCGACGCCAGCCCTTTGGCGTCCGCGCCGTGGCAGTAATAGCAGCCGCCGGTCTGCCCGTGAAAAATGGCCTTGCCGCGTTCAGCCGCTTCACTGGTTGCAGCCACGTCGGATAGCGTCAGCACATACTCGGCGACATCGTCCAGTTGATCAGGTTTGAGCGCTGCGCCGAAAGCGGGCATAAAACCCTTGCGCCCTGCACCAAGGTTTGGTGAATCTGTTCCATGCCGCCGCCCCACAGCCAGTCATCATCGGTGAGGTTGGGATAGAGACCCGTCACCCCGCCACCGCCAGAGCCATGACAGGCGGCGCAGTTGTCGCCGAACAAGCCTTTACCGACCGACCGCACGAACCCCATCATTTGAGGATCCTTGGCAATCTGGTCGTAGCTGGCCGCCTGCACCTTGGCCAGCATGGCTTTACGCTGTGGGTCGTTGGCGGCGGCGCCCAAATCCTCCAGCAGTACGGCGCGAGTATTCCAGCGGTGTTCCCGCTCCTGCTCCTTGCCGGTCGCCTTGTCGGTAATGGTGTAGCTCACCGTGCCAAAGCCCTTAATCCAGGTATCGCCAACCGGCCAAGAGGGATAAATCAGCCAGTACAGCACCGAGAATACGGCGGTTCCATAAAAGCACCACAGCCACCAGCGCGGCAATGGATTATTGTATTCCTGAAGATCGCCATCCCAGGCGTGGCCGGTGGTCTGAACAGCGCTGGATCTTTGTTGTGTATTCTGCGTTGTGTCACTCATTGTCCATCACCTTGCGGGTTAGGGAATGCTCGCCTGCCGGTCGCGGTGAATCATCATCCAGCAATGGGATGTTCTTGTACGATTCCAGCCGTTCGGCGCGGCGGCCGGAAAACAGATAGAGCAGAATGCCGCAGAAGGCGCTAAAGAACAGCACCAGCGCCAGCGGCTTGGAATGCTCCATGTGGGTGAACCACAGCAGCCAGTCGAACATGGGGCGGCAACTCCATTTCCTGCCCGCCGTGGTCGGCGGGTTCAGGGTTATTAGCGGAATGTGGTGAAGTAGCCTTCATCATATTTGGTGAAATCCACCAGCGTACCCAACATCTGCAAATACGCCACCATCGCCTCCATCTCGGTGACCCGGCTGGGAATGCCGTCGAAATCCTGGTCCCGGGCCTGTTTGAGCAGGTTGTCAACCGCCTGATTGATATCAAGCTGATCAGCGACCGGCTTGCCGAACTTCTTGACGTTGGCGTCGTATTCCTGCTGAGCCAGCGAATACGGTACGCCAGTGACTCGCAAGGCGCGCATCCGGTCGGCGACATCCGAATAATCAAGATCGGTGTTCAGCAGCCACGGATAATTGGGCATGATGGACTGCGGCACCACCGAGCGGGGCGCGACCAGATGCTGCACATGCCACTGATTGGAGTATTTGCCGCCCACCCGCGCCAGATCGGGACCGGTGCGCTTGGAACCCCACTGGAAGGGATGGTCATACTGCGATTCCGCCGCCAGGGAATAGTGCCCATAGCGCAACCACTCGTCACGGAAAGGCCGAATCTGCTGGGAATGGCACAGATAGCAGCCTTCACGGATATAAATGTCGCGCCCGCGCAGTTCCAGCGGCGTGTAGGGTCGAACCCCATCCACTTTTTCCACCGTTTCGTTGATGTAGAACAGCGGGACAATTTCCACCAGACCGCCGATGCTGATGACCATCAGAATCAGCAGCAGCATCAACCCGGAGTTCGTTTCGATTTGTTCGTGTCGCATGACTGTTATTCTCCACTCACGCTTTCGCCAGCTTGGCCGCCAGCTTGGCTTCCACGGCAGCTTGTTCATGTCGGGCTGTCCGCACGGTCATCACCATGTTGTACACCATGACCAGCACGCCGGCGACAAAGAAAGCCCCGCCCAAAGCGCGCCAGATATAGGGCGTGTGCATGAACTCGACAGTTTCAATGAAGGTGTAGGCCAGATTACCGTAGTCATCGAAGGCGCGCAGCATCAAACCTTGGCCGATGCCAGCTACCCACAGCGAAGTGATGTACAACACGATGCCGATGGTCGCCAGCCAGAAATGCACATAGATCAAGGTCTGGCTGTGCATCCGGGTGTCGTATAGCCGTGGCATCAGATGATAGAACGATCCGAAGCTGACCAGAGCGACCCAGCCCAGCGCACCGGAATGGACATGACCAATGGTCCAGTCGGTGTAGTGCGAGAGCGCATTCACGCTCTTCAGCGACATCAGTGGGCCTTCAAAGGTGGACATGCCATAGAAAGACAGTGACGTGATCAGGAACAGCATGATCGGATCGGAGCGCAATTTATCCCAAGCGCCGGACAGGGTCATGATGCCATTGATCATCCCGCCCCAGGAGGGCATCAGCAGCAGCACCGAGAAGGTGGCCGACAGGGTGGACACCCAGTCGGGCAGCGCCGTCCAGTGCAAGTGATGACCGCCCGCCCACATATAAAGGAAGATCAGCGCCCAGAAGTGGATGATGGATAGCCGGTAGGAAAAGACCGGACGGCCAGCCTGCTTGGGCACAAAGTAATACATCATGCCGAGAAAGGCGGCGGTCAGGAAAAATCCGACTGCGTTATGGCCGTACCACCACTGCGTCATCGCATCCTGCACCCCGGCGAACAGGCTGTAGGATTTGGTCAGGCTGATCGGCACCGCCAGATTATTGAAGATATGCAGCAGGGCCACGGCGAGGATGTAGGCCAGGAAAAACCAGTTTGCGACGTAGATGTGCGGCTGACTGCGGCGGCGCAGGGTTTCTACATACACCGCAAAGTAGGATACCCAGACCAAGGTAATGGCGATGTCCAGCGGCCACTCGAATTCGGCGTATTCCCGACCCTGGGATAGACCCAGCATATAGGTTATCGCACCTAGCGCCACGCCGCCGGTCCAGCCCCAGAAAGTAAATTCCGCCAGCCACGGAAACGCCAGCCGGGTTTGGCTGGTGCGCTGCACGATGTAGTAGGAGGTGGCGAACAGGGCGCTGCCGCCAAAGCCGAAAATCACCAATGTGGTGTGAACCGGCCTTAACCGTCCGAAAGTCAGGGCGGGAATATCAAAATTCAGGAACGGCCACGCCAGTTCGCAGGCAATGTAAACGCCGACAGACATACCGATAACCGCCCATACCATCGCCATGATTGTGAATTTTCGGACGATGTCGTAATTGTACTGCTCGGCGGGCAAAGCTGAGCTTTGGGCCATATCCACGTCTCCTTAGCACAGGCCATGAAGTTAGGAGTTTTGCGAGCGTTTTCCGATGATTGTGTTTTGAATGGGAAAACGCGCCGGGTGCGACAAGATGACGCATTATTCTACTAATACTTTGTGGGTATTCTCAATCAGCATTAGCTAATAGATTAAAAAATAATGGCTTAATCGGGAACGCCTTCGCAGACGTCAGGACAGGTTGCGCCACAAGCTGGAAAATGGGCCGCTGGTGTAATGGTCGATCATCAGCGCAGCAAACAGGCCAAACAGATAGACTATTGAAAAGCTGAAGGCAGGCATCGCCAGCCGGTCATCGCCAGTGGCAAACAGCCGCGCCGCATGATGCAGAAAGCGGACGCCCAGCACCACAGCGCCGATCAGATAAATAGCGCCACTCATGCCGGTGAGGAACGGCAACAGCGAAACCAGCACCAGCAGTACGGTGTAGAGCAGAATCTGCAAACGGGTGAAGGCGACGCCGTGGGTCACCGGCAACATGGGAATATCGGCTTTGGCGTAGTCATGGCGACGGTGAATGGCCAGCGCCCAAAAATGCGGCGGAGTCCAGACATAAATGATGAGAAACAGCAGCAGTGCGCCGGGATCAATATGACCGGTCACCGCGGTCCAGCCCAGCAGAGGCGGCGCCGCGCCGGCCGCCCCGCCAATCACGATGTTTTGCGGGGTCGCCCGCTTGAGAAACAGGGTGTAGATCACCGCGTAACCTATCAATGCGGCAAACGTCAGGATGGCGGTCAGGGTGTTGGTAAAAGTCAGCAGCAGGATAAAACCCGCGGTTCCGATCACCAGCGCGAAACTCAATACCTGTCCGGTTTCAAGATGGCCGCTAGGCAAAGGGCGCCGGCAGGTGCGGGCCATGATCGCATCAACCCGCTGATCTACGAGGTGATTGATGGCCGCAGCCGAACCCGCCATCAGCGCGATGCCGATGGATCCAAACAACAGGACTTCCCACGGCGCTATCCCCGGCGTCGCTAATAACATGCCTACCATCCCGGTAAAGGTAATTAGTGCAACGACCTTGGGTTTGGTCAGTTCCAGATAATCGCGCCAGCGGCGGCGGAAGCGGGTGCGCCAAGTTTCAATCGCGGCAGTCATCATGCAGTGTTTTCCCGACGGAGCAGGTGATTCAGCGTCACCAGCGATAACAATAATAAGGCGGCGATGGCGGTATGGGCGACGGCAACCGGCAGCGGCAGGCGCAATACGACATTGGCAATCCCCAAGCCGATCTGGAGGATGAGCAAAGCAGCGATGGCGCCGCCTACCCCTTGCAACAGGCGATTGCGAACCGTGGTTATCAGCCGCCAACTGAGCCAGCCCAGATAGAACGCCACGATCAGCGCACCCAGGCGGTGCATCAAGTGGATGGTCACGCGAGCATCATTGTCCAGCACCCCGCCTTCGTAAGACACACCCAATCCGCGCCACAAGGTGAATGCTTCCCGAAAATCCAGCGGCGGCCACCACCGGGTTTGGCAGGTTGGAAAATCCGGGCAGGCCAATGCGGCGTAATTGGCGCTGGTCCAGCCCCCCAGGCAATCTGGCCCACCACCAGCGCCAGCCCAAGCAGCGCGAAGTAGCGCAGCATCCGGCTGGCGTCAGCAACGGTCCCTTTTCCATCGCTGCGCTGACCCAGAACCAGCCACGTCAACAGACTCAGCGTGGTCAATCCGCCCAGCAGATGAGCCATAACCACCAAGGGTTTTAATTGCCAGGTGACTGTCCACATTCCCAACAGGGACTGAAAAATGATGAGTCCCAGCAAGGCGAACGGCAGGGTAACCGGTTGTTCCGGCTGTTTCCGGTTACGCCAGGCCAGCGCCGCCAGCGCCAGAACCAGCAGACCCAGGGTTCCAGCGAAGTAGCGATGGATCATTTCCTTCCAGGCTTTGGCCGGTTCAACCGGGCGCTGGGGATAGGCGGCGTTGGCGTCGGCGATTTGATCGGCGCGGTCAGGAATGTTCAGCAGTTTTCCGTAACAGCCCGGCCAGTCGGGGCAGCCCAGTCCCGCATCCGACAGCCGCACATAAGCGCCCAGCACCACCACGATGAAAGTCAACGCCAGCGCAATCCACGTCAAGCGGTAAAAAAGTGTCGTTCCCATGCCATTCATCCGATTTTCGACAATCGTAGTAACCGCTGCAAATCCTTGAGCATTCCGCGTGGCTCCACCGCAACCGGATAGCGCATCAGCAGGTTACCTAATGGATCGAGCAGATAAATCCACTGCCTGGCTGTTTCTGGCGAACTGGAAAAGGCGGTATCGAATTCACTTCGAGTCGTGACATCAGCGACACCGACCATCATTGCGGCATGTTCAGCCGTCAGCCATTGCCGCAAACCCGCATCAGGCAATCCATCCAGCAGCAATAGCGTTTTCACTCGCTCGATGTCCTTGCCCAAGGCTATTCGCACCTGACGCATATCGTAAAGCGCTGTTTTACAAGCAGACTCGCATTGGTGGGCTGAACTGGCATAAATCATCACCCAGCGACCGCTTAGCGCCGTGCTGTTCAATGGCTGACCCTCAAGGCTGACGAACCGTAACTGTTTCAACGGTTGGGCCGGATTGAGCAATTCACCATGCTGAACTGAACTGCCGGGTTGCCAGCGCCCAACCAGCAGCCAGGCTGTTGCTAGCGGAATCGCAAAACAGGCGATGATGAACAATAGCGTCAGCCGCTGCCGCCAGATCGCCGGTATCGCGTTAGCATTAACCCAAAGCGAAGAATGGACGCTCATCAATCCTCATTCTGGAGATGGTAATCGGCGCAAATTGGCCGAGAGATACAGGATAACCAGCGCCGCCGCCAACGAAAACCACTGTACCGCGTAGCCTTGGTGGCGTTCCGGGCCAAACCCGCCGAAACGGGGTTGCCAGTCGCGTTCAAAGCCCGAAGCCGCTTCCGGCTCCAGCAAAACAACGGCGGGGTGTAGTGGGTAGGCGAGGACTGTGGCCAGCCGGTCATAATCAACATACGGCACCACCCGGGGCCAGCGCCGGTCAGCGCCAGCAGCGTCGCCCAGCTTCAAGCCGGGTTGAGCCGGTTGCGCCAGCCAGCCCGTTACTTTCACCGCTTCGGTGGGCGCAATCAGGGTCGGCAAGACCTGACGGGATTCACCCAGCGGAATCCAGCCCCGGTTAATCAGGATGGCGCCGCCTTCAGGCAAGCGCAGAGGGGTTAAAACGTGATACCCAGGCTGGCCGCCGCGCACCTGATTGTCCAGCAGGATTTGGCGAGCGCCGTCGTAATGCCCGAAGACGGTCACTCGCTGGTAGCGTGTTGCGGCGGAATCGCCAAGGTCCGCTTCAGCCAGGGTGACTGGCGGCTGACCGGCTTGATCAGCGAAGGCCGTTTGCAATCCAGCCTTTTGCTGCCCGCGATCCAGTTGCCAGAATCCCAGTGTCAGTAATAGCGGCAACAGCAGAAGCACGACGAGGGTAGATGCCCATCCTGGCCGAAAAACCCAGCTTTTGATCTGCATTTGCGCTCAGCACCCAACCACGGGGGTTATAATGACAGCGGCCTTCCTGCTGAACTGGAATTTACCCATGCTGATCAAAATCGTTGTTATCCTGATGCTACTGCTCATCTTCGCCAGTCTGGGTTCAAGCTTGGTGTTCATGATTCGCGATCAGGGGCGCGGTCCCCGTGCGGTCAAGGCGCTGACGGTGCGCATTGCGTTGTCGGTAAGCCTGTTTTTATTGCTCATGCTGGCTTACGCCACCGGTTTGATTACCCCGCACGGCCTTTGATCGGGCTACTGACTGGCTCACATCAGATAGACAAAGATGAAAAGCCCCAGCCACACCACGTCCACGAAATGCCAGTACCACGCCGCTGCTTCAAAAGCAAAATGGCGTTCGGGAGTGAAGTGACCCGCCAAACCACGCAGCAGAATGACCGCCAGAATGATCGCGCCGATAGTGACATGCAGACCATGAAAGCCGGTCAGCATGTAAAAGTAGAGCCATAGATGCCGCTGCTCAGGGTCAGATTCAGATTCTGGTAGCCCTCGTGATACTCCAGCGCCTGAAAACCGAGAAACAACGCGCCGAGCGCGACCGTGGCGGCAAGACCCTTTAAGAATTGCCCACGTTGACCTTCGACCAGCCCCCAATGCGCCCAGGTAATGGTTACGCCGCTGCTGAGCAGAATCAGGGTATTGATCGCAGGCAGTCCCCACGCATGCATCGGCGCGAAAAAGCCGCCAACATCGGCCGGGCCGTTAGTAGGCCAGGAGGCTTCGTACTGAGGCCAGAGCAGGCTTTGCGTCAATGCGCCATGCGCTGTTTCCCCGCCTACGCCAAGGCACGGAGTACTGGCGGGTATAGAACAGCGCCCCGAAGAACGCAGCAAAAAACATCACTTCGGAAAAATAAACCAGCCCATGCCCCAGCGAAATGAGCGATCCATCTGGTCGCTATACAGACCTTGCTGGCTTTCGTGAATCACCGTTCCAAACCAGCCAAAGATCATGAAAATAATCAAGGCCAAACCAACCAGCAGCAAGGTGCTGCCGCCGCCATTCAGCATCGTAGCCCCACCGAACATCAGGGTGAATAACCCGATGGAGGCGATAATCGGCCAGTAGCTTTGGTGTGGCACATAGTAGTGATCGGTCGTGGCGTGATCGCCAGAACCTTGCGTGTGTGCGTGTGCGTGTGCGTGCGCCATCGGTAGACATCCCCCTCAGCAGTCGTTCTCGTGACAATCAGCGGTTGCGATCTTAGCCGCCCGCGTCATCCAGTTTAAAAAAGGTATAGGACAGGGTGACCGTGTGTACATCCGGCGATAAATTCGGGTCAATGCGGAAGACCACCGGCATCTCCCGTCCTTCTTCCGGTTCGAATTTCTGCCGGGAGAAACAGAAGCATTCAATCTTCTGAAAATGTTGCGCCGCCAAACCCGGTGCTACGCTAGGAATGGCCTGACCCACCAGCGCATGGCGGGTCAGGTTGCGAGCCAGATAATGGGTTTGGTAATACTGTCCAGGATGAACCTGCATCCGGCTGACCTTGGGGGTGAATTCCCACGGCGCACCGATATTCAGGCTGGCAACAAACTCCACCGTGACCGTGCGCGTCTCGTCTACCGCGCCCGACTCCACTGCTGCGACGCGACCGCCGGTTTTCCCATTCAGGCCGGTGATGTCGCACAGCACGTCATAGATCGGCACCATAGCGAAACCAAAACCAAACATCGCTACCGTGATCAGCAACAGGCGTTTGACTAACCGGCGGTTGGCGACGCTGACACTGTTGATTGGAGTCGTTTCCTGGATTTGCACGGCGTTCTCCTGCGGCCTGTCGTTATTTCACTTCGGGCGCAGTGGTGAAGGTGTGATAAGGCGGCGGCGATGGCAATGTCCATTCCAGTCCATGCGCGCCTTCCCATACTTGATCAGTGGCTTTCTCGCCGCCACGAATAGTCTGGATCACGTTGTAAAGGAACAGCAATTGCGACAGGCCAAACAGGAATGCGCCTACGCTGGAGATCATGTTGAACTCGGCGAATTGCAAGGCGTAATCAGGAATGCGGCGCGGCATTCCCGCCAGGCCCAGGAAGTGTTGCGGGAAAAACAGCACATTCACCCCAACGACCGACAGCCAGAAGTGAATTTTGCCCAGCGTCTCGTTATACATGTGGCCGGTCCACTTCGGCAGCCAGTAGTAAGCCGCTGCGATGAGCGAGAACACCGATCCCGGCACCAGCACATAGTGGAAATGAGCCACTACAAAATAGGTGTCGTGATACTGGAAATCGGCGGGAGCAATGGCGAGCATCAGCCCGGAAAAACCGCCAATGGTAAACAGGATCACGAAAGCGATGGCGAACAGCATCGGGGTTTCAAAGGTCATCGCCCCGCGCCACATGGTCGAAACCCAGTTGAACACCTTTACCCCAGTCGGCACCGCGATCAACATGGTGGCGTACATGAAGAACAACTCGCCAGCCAAAGGCATCCCCACCGTGAACATGTGATGCGCCCAGACAATGAACGACAGGAAGGCAATCGAAGCCGTGGCGTACACCATCGAAGCATAGCCAAACAATGGCTTGCGGGCGAAGGTCGGGATGATCTGGGAAATAACCCCGAACGCCGGCAGGATCATGATGTAGACCTCAGGATGCCCGAAGAACCAGAAGACATGCTGAAACAGGACCGGATTCGCCGCCGCCGCCCGCATTGAAGAAGCTGGTGCCAAAATACTTGTCGGTAAGCAGCATGGTGACCGCCCCGGCCAGCACCGGCATCACCGCGATCAGCAAAAACGCGGTAATCAGCCACGTCCACACGAACAGCGGCATTTTCATCAGGGTCATGCCAGGAGCGCGCAGGTTCAGAATGGTGGCAATGACGTTAATCGCGCCCATGATCGAGGAAACCCCCAGCATGTGAACAGCCAGGATGACGAATGGAAACGCCTCGCCGGTTTGCAACACCAGCGGCGGGTAAAGCGTCCAGCCGCCGGCCGGCCCGCCGCCAGCGGTGAATAGCGTAGACAGGAGCAGGGTAAAGGCGAACGGCATGATCCAGAATGACCAGTTGTTCATTCGCGGCAGGGCCATATCCGGCGCGCCATCATCATCGGCAGCAGCCAGTTAGCCAAGCCGACAAAGGCTGGCATGACCGCGCCGAAGACCATCACCAGCGCGTGCAAGGTGGTCATCTGGTTGAAGAAATGCGGGTTGACGATTTGCAATCCCGGCTGGAACAACTCGGCGCGGATGACCAGCGCGAACGCTCCACCGATGAAAAACATCGTCAGTGAAAACAGCAGGTACAAAGTGCCAATATCTTTATGGTTGGTGGTGACCAGCCAGCGCATCAGACCTTTGGACGGTCCAGCATGGTGGTCGTGATCGGCATGATCCAGTGCAGGCGAGGCTGCGGCGCTCATAGGGTTTTACCTCCGCTGGCGGTCAGAGTGTTCGGATTGCTTACCTTCATCTTTTCAACCCATTGCTTAAACTCAGCTTCGGGCAGGGCTTCGACGACAATGGGCATGAAACCGTGATCCTTGCCGCATAGCTCGACGCACTGGCCGCGATAAATGCCCGGCTTGTCAATCAAGGTCCAGCTTTCATTGATGAAACCAGGAATGGCGTCTTTCTTGAGGGCCAGCGATGGCACCCACCAGGAATGGATGACATCGGCAGCCGTGGTCAATACCCGGATTTTCTTGCCGACCGGCACAACCATGCGCTGATCCACCTCCAGCAGGTAATGTTCGCCTTTATCAGCATCATTCTGAATTTGCGCCACTGGCGTGGACAAGGTGCTGAAAAAGCCGATATTTTCGTTTAGATACTGGTAATGCCAGCGCCATTGATAACCCGTGACCTTGATCGTCAGATCGGCATCGCGAGCGTCAGCCATGCGAATCAGGGTTTTGGTCGCCGGAACCGCCATCGCAACCAGAATCAGCATGGGCACGACGGTCCAGACGATTTCGATCAGCGTACTTTCATGGAATTGGGCGGGCACCACACCACGCGATTTGCGGTGATGGTAGATAGACCAGAACATCACTCCGAACACCCCTGCGCCGATAGCCACGCAAATCCAGAAAATCAGCATGTGCAGGTTGTAGACATCCCGGCTGATAGCGGTGACGCCCGGCGTCATGTTCAAAGCGTAATCGGCGTGGGCGCCCATGCTCCACATCAGTAACGCGCCGCCGATGGTGATGCCGCCCGCCTGCGCGATGCGACTGGTGGTCATAGTTTTTTCTCCTGTTTTTACCTGCTAAGGCCGACTTTAGGCTGATTGTTGCAAAATCTACTGCAAAAGATACAAAAAACCTGAAGAAACAAAAACGGACACATCGTTTAACTGACTGATTGTTTAAGTGTCTTGGGTATCTTTTGCAGGTAGGCGCTGGTTGGGGACAGGTCTCTCAGCGCAAAACGCAACATCTGGAACTGACCTACAATTTTGATGGAATAAAGGTAGAGCGGGAGCATGGTTTTGTCAATATCCGACTATTGTGCTATGGATTAGCTGCAAACAGGAAAATCGGGCGCTGTCAGTGCGCCATGCCATTGAATGACTTTGGATTCAGCGTCATCCAAAAAGCGGCTTATCCCTCCTGATCACGGCGGCGCAACTGGGTCAGCGGGAACACTGCCGGGCCGTTTTCACGCCGACGGAATTGATCCTGAAGCGGCCCCCAGGCATGGCCGTAAACCACTTCGCAACTGACCGGCAACAGACCATCAGGACGCCGCAGCGAATCATAAGCAGCCTGCATGATCTGCAACTGACGTTTCGCGGTCAGGCTGCGAGCGCGACCCCAGGTGACGTTGTGTGCGCCGAGAGTCTTGAGGTCGCGCATCAGTCCGCCCACATCCGGGTAGGTCAGGGTCAGCCGCTCGACATCCATCACCGGTTCAGCCAGCCGCGCCCGCATCAGCGCATCGCCAATATCGTGCATGTCGAGAAAGGCGTTGACGTGGTTATAACCGTCCGCCGCCGCCCAACTGCGCCGCAGTTCAACCAGAGTGTCTGGCCCCAGGGTGCTGAACAGCAGGATGCCGCCCGGTTTAAGCACCCGCCGGAATTCTGCGAAAACCGGATCGAGGTCGAGACACCACGGCAACGCGAAATGGGAAAAGACCAGATCGCAACTGGCCGATGCCAGCGGCAACGCTTCCAGTTCGGCGACAGCGCCGTGCAGCGTGCGCAACCAAGGCGCGCGTTTGCAGGCTCTTGTCACCATTGCGGGCGCTCGCTCCAGCCCAATGACCCGCGCCTTGCGGTATTTTTTCAGCAGCGCCGCTGTAGTGACGCCGGTCGCGCAGCCCACATCCACGATCACTTCAGGCTGACGCTTGATCAGATTCAGCCGCTCCAACAGGCGGTTGCCGATCTCGCGATGCAAAAACGCCGCATCGTCAAAGTGAGACGCCGCCCGCTCCAACGCCTGCCGCAACTGCGGGCGATCTATTTCAAACGGCGATGTTTGATGGTCGTCACGCATCGAGAAACGCTCTGAGTTCAGCCAGAAATTCCGGCAAATGAGATAGAAACGGCGCATGGCCGACGCGGGGAAAAATGTGTAAGCGGGCATTCGGCAAGGCAGGCAACAAGGACTGACCGGCGGCGGCGGGAGCCAGTTGATCGCGTTGCCCCATCAACAGCAGGGTCGGGCAAGCGATGCGTGACCAGTCAGCGCGAAGATCGGTTTGCTCCAGAAGCGCCAGTCCATTTTCCAGCGCCGCTACGGAAGGCTCGCCGTGCTGGAACAGCATGGCCTTGAGCAAGCGCAACTGAGCGGTTACGTTATCGCTGCCGTGACTTTCCAGCGCAATAAAGCGGTTTAGTGAGGCGCGGTAGTTCTGGCGCAACTCGGCGGCGAAGAGGCGCAGCAGCAGCGGATCAACGCCGTGCGGCCAATCGGGCCGCTTGGCAAAACAAGGCGTGCTACTAACCAACGCCAGGCGATTGACCCGATCCGGCGCGGTGATGGCGATCTGTTGCGCGACCAGTCCGCCCAGCGACCAACCCACCCAAGTTGCCTGGGGCGGCGCACTGGCGGCAACGGCAGCGCACCAGTCGTCCAAGGCATGACCGGTTTCCACTGCTCGGCTATAGCCGTGACCCGGTAGATCCAGCATTGTCACCCGGTAATCATCCAACAGCGATTCGGCTACGCCTTCCCAGACGCCGGAGTGCATCCCCCAGCCATGCAGCAACACCACATCCGGGCCGTGACCGACCGTGTGGCAATAAAGAGAACTGGAAGCAGCGCTGTCAGCAGAATTAGGATTCATGGACATTTTGGGCCAAACTGCGGCAAAAGGGTTTCGGCGGATACTTTACAGGACAAGAGATAAACCGTGCGGGATTTGCGATGAGCGATCATCTTCTGGTTGTGGATGACGATCCGGGTTTGCGGGAACTACTGGCTGATTATTTGAACCGCAACGGTTTTCAGGTCACCGGCGTGGCCGATGGGCGCGGTCTGTGGGCGGCGCTGGAGCAGTCGCCGGTGGATCTGGTGATCCTCGATCTGATGTTGCCCGGCGACGATGGGCTGGTGTTATGCCGGACGTTACGCGCCCGTTCGCCTATTCCGATCATTATGCTGACCGCTCGCGGCGATGATACCGACCGCATTGTCGGGCTGGAAATGGGCGCGGACGACTATTTGTCCAAGCCGTTCAATCCGCGTGAACTGCTGGCGCGGATCAACAGCATTTTGCGGCGGGCGCGGACGGTGGCCGTCGAACCGGGCGCAGCGCGGCGCTTTCAATTCGCCGGCTGGACTCTGGATGTGAACGACCGGCAACTGGTGGCTCCCGATGGGGCGCGAGTGCTGCTGGGCGCGGGCGATTACCGCTTGCTGCGGGTTTTTCTGGAACATCCGCAGCGGGTGTTGAACCGCGATCAATTGCTGGATTTGACCCAAGGTCGTGAGGCCGCGCCGTTCGACCGCAGTATTGACGTGCAAGTGAGCCGGTTGCGACGGCGACTGCGCGACGATCCGCGTGACCCGGCCTTGATCAAGACGGTGCGCAGCGAAGGCTATGTGCTGGCGGCGCAGGTTAATCGGGAATTCTGATGCGCTTCTGGCCGCAATCCCTGTTCAGTCGCCTGTTGCTGTTTCTCACTGGCGGTCTGGTGCTGGCGCAACTGCTGAGCGCGGCGATTCTGCTGCAAGACCGCGATCAGGCGCTGTATCACGCCATCGGCGGGCATGTCGCCCAGCGGATCGCCGCGATTGTGAATCTGCTCGATACGCTGGATTACGCCGAACGCCGACGGCTAGTGACCGCGCTCGATTTGCCACCGACCCGCCTCAGCCTGGACTTGCCCTGGCAAACTGAAGTGGAACCGGATGAGCGCTATTACAGCGCCCTGTTTCGCGCTCTGCTCAACCGACACCTGGGGCCGGATCGCTCCTTTCAACTGGAAATTAACGATGATCTGCCGCCGCCCATTCATCGGCTACGCCGGAATCTGCGGATCGCCGCCGCTGCTCGACTAAGACGGATCGCCCGCCGGATCGGCGAATGCGCCCGATGCTATTGCGGCTGCGCAACTTTCTGGTGCAGGTTCGCTTGCGTGACGGCGCAACGGTCACTTTCCAGCAAGTGCTGCCGGAAGAAGTCATCGCCTGGCCGACCCGGTTATTGTTGACCCTGCTGGTGCTGCTGGCGTCGGTGGCGATTCTGGTGGCGCTGGCGGTGCGGGCGCTAACCCGGCCACTCAGTGTGCTGGCTGATGCCGCTACCGAGTTGGGGCGCGACATTCGCCATACGCCGTTAGCGGAAACCGGGCCGCTGGAAGTTCGCCGCGCCGCACACGCTTTCAACACCATGCAGACTCGCCTGATTCGCTATATTGAGGATCGCGACCGGATTTTGGCGGCGGTGTCCCATGATCTGAAAACGCCGATCACCCGGCTGCGGTTGCGCACCGAGTTGCTGGATGATTCACCGCTGTGTGGGAAATTTCAGGCGGATTTGGACGATATGCAGCGCATGGTGCAGTCCTCGCTGGATTTTCTGCGCGGTGATGAGAACACCGAGCCGATGGCGGGGCTGGACCTGAATGCGCTGCTGGAATCCTTGCAGGAAGACGCCGAGGACGCCGGTCAGTCCGTTGCTATTACCGGCAAGGCGCTACAACCTTTGCGCTGCCGCCCGCTGGCGTTGAAGCGCTGTCTGAGCAATCTGCTGGACAATGCGCTGAAATACGGCCAGTGCGCCCAAATCACCGTCACCGATCAGCCGGATCGGCTGCTGTTGATCCTGCGCGATCAGGGGCCAGGCATCCCGGAGGCGGAACTGGAGCGGGTGTTTGAGCCGTTTTATCGGCTGGAAAGCTCGCGGAGCCGGGATACCGGCGGCGTGGGTCTGGGTTTAAGCATTGCCCGCAACATCGCCCGCGCCCACGGCGGCGAACTGACGCTGCGAAATCATCCGCAAGGCGGATTGGAGGCGGTGCTGGAATTGCCGCGCTGAGAACTTTATCGCTGCGCGTTCATGTGAGTAGAGCGGGGTGCTGCTGACAGGCTGACGATCAGGAGCAGGCGGGTTTTCATTCAGGGATTGAAAATCGAACTTCGAAGCCGAAGGTCGTGGGTTCGAGTCCCGCCGGGCGCGCCAATCTTTTCAAGCAATTACCTCTAATTTTCCGCCGTTGCCACCTCTGAGATCATGACAGATGGCGGCAGGTAACGACAGATGACGACAAACGCGCCCGTCTACGAAACCCGCCGCGATGACCCAGGGACTCAAACCATCGTCTGTAGGCGGTACGGTTGACGGAGGATTAGCATCCACTCGCCCGACTGCCGCTCAGTTTTTAAAGTGAGCAAGCTCAGCGGCTTTTCCACGCTGGCGGAACTCCGTCGGCGTCAGGCCGTAGCGCGCCTTGAATGAGCGATTAAAGGGGCCAATGCTGCCAAATCCCACATCCAGCGCTATTGTCAGAATGGGCAGATTGGTTTGATCGGGCGAGACAAGCCGATTTGCCGCCTCGTCCAGCCGCAGCGTATTCATAAAAGTATTGAAGTTGCGGAAGCCCAGCGAGCCGTTAATCAGTTGGCGTAGGCGATATTCCGGCAGCTTGAGTCGGGCGGCCAATACCGGCAGGCTCATCCCCTCGTCCGCATACATGCGTTGGCTGCCGATCAGTTCCACCAGTCCCAGCGCCAGGCTTTTTTCCTCGGAGGCTTTGGCTTCCGCATCATCAATATGGCCTGCACCGTCTTCGTCGGCAGGCGCCAGGCCGGGCGGCGGCACAGGGGGCGGCCGATTGAATATCCGGGCAATGGGATTGTCCTGACCCTGAACCCGAATCAGCGTGAGCAGCTTGATGGCAATCAGCAACATCAAGCTGAGCAGATCGTAGAACTGTGGATCTCCCAGGCTTGCCGTGAGCCAACGCCCCAGGGTCATCAAGATGATGTAGCTCCCGGCAATGCCTGTCATCAGTGTGCGCAAACGGCGGCGCGACTCATCGAGGTCGTGCTTCGCCGTCTTGAGCATCACCCAGAAGACGGCAGCCCCCAAGGCCGAAGCTGTAATTGTCAACCCGCGTATGCCAATTCCTGGCAGCCAGGATTGGATGCCTGCGAACAGGATCAAGGGCAACAGCGGCCAGAGGCTCCAATGCGCGTATTCATAATCGTCTTCGAACAGGATGCGCACCGCGATCACCAGAGCGCAAACGCTTTGCGCCGCCGCCATGCGAATCAGGAAGGGCCACGGTTCCTCCCAGAGGAACACTGTTTTGCCCAGCAGCAGGGTATAGGCCATGCCCCCCAGCAGAACCAGCAGCAACATGGTCTTCAGTGTGCGTTCGGTCGCCGTTTGCCGGAATAGCACCAGCAGCAGCGCACAACTCAGGGAAGCGGAGGCCCCCAGTAAAAACAGCACAAGGGAATTCAGGTTCGGCATGGCTCGGAATGTGGCTCTCAGGATCGGAGTTTCATTCGACGGCGCGTTCGCTTTCGGCAGTCCCGCGATTATTCCTTGCCGAAAAGTGAAAAGCCCTTGAAATTGAAAGAATCAGCAAGACCGCACCTTGGGTCAGCCGGATCATGTAGCTATTCTCAACTCTGCTGAAGGTACGGATTCGTGGACGGACTTGGTGTTGCGTTACTGGTGGGTATGTTCTCTGGCTATGCGGTAGTGGATCAACCGGCTCAACCTATCATGATCCTGGGCGCGGATTATTTCGCTCCCAGAACGGAAGATCGCCA
>JAAUTD010000232.1 GCA_012031845.1 Synechococcaceae cyanobacterium SM1_2_3 | reverse complement strand
AGCAGGGGTACGCCTGATCGCTGTTTTCCAACTGGTGGTAGTAGGCGGCGTAAATCGCAGCCCGTTCCGATTGCGCGTAAGGCGCGCCCGACCCGCCAATTTCCGGGCCCTCCTGCCAGTCCAGTCCCAGCCAGCGCAAATCTTCCAGCAACGCTGCGACATATTCCGGGCGGCTGCGTTCCTGATCGGTATCTTCAATTCTTAACAGAAACCGCCCGCCCCAAGTACGGGCCAACAGCGCGTTAAACAGGGCGGTGCGGACATTGCCCAAATGGAGATAGCCGGTCGGACTGGGCGCAAATCGAGTTTTGATTGTCGTGGTATTCATAGTGCGGTCATGGTATCGGAAAGCCTTCGAGTCACCAAATCTGGCAGCGCGGGGAGTCACTGATTATCATGGTCAACAATTTCTGAAACCAGGCGACTATTTTCATGCGTAAATCCTCTCTGTTACTGGCGACGACCACCCTGTTGAGTCTGGTCAGCGGTGGCGTCCTGGCTGGCCCGCAAGTCCGGCTGGACACCACGCTGGGCGCGATTACTCTGGAACTGGCCGACGATAAAGCGCCCAAGACCGTCGAAAATTTCCTCGCTTACACCCGCGACGGCTTCTATAACGGCACAATCTTTCATCGGGTTATAGACGGTTTCATGATTCAGGGCGGTGGTTTCACCCCTGATTTCCAGCAGAAACCCACCCGTCCGCCAGTGGCTAATGAAGCCAACAACGGCCTGAAAAACCTGCGCGGCGCGGTGGCGATGGCCCGCACCAGCGATCCGCAGTCCGCCACCGCCCAGTTCTTTATCAACGTCAAGGACAATCCGATGCTGGATCATCGCTCGCCGACGCAGCAAGGCTGGGGTTACGCGGTGTTCGGCAAGGTGATTGACGGCATGGATGTGGTGGACAAAATTCGCCAGACCCCGACCGGCAGGGGCGGCCCCGCGAACCAGTTTTCCGATGTTCCCCAAACCGCAGTGGTCATTACCACTGTAACCCTGCTTCCTGCCCCAACGTCGCCGGTTCCGGCGGCTGGCGCACAACCTGTTGCCAAGTGAGTATCCCCATGATCCATCTGCACACCAACCACGGCGTTATCGCCATTGAACTTGACCATGCGCTCGCCCCGGCGACCGCCGCCAACTTTCTGCAATACGCCAAAGACGGGTTCTACGACGGCACCCTGTTTCATCGGGTGATCCCGGACTTCATGATTCAGGGCGGTGGCATGGAACCCGGCATGAGCCAGAAAAAAACCCGCCCGGCCATTCGCAATGAAGCCGACAATGGCCTGAAAAATCAGACCTACACGGTCGCGATGGCGCGGACTTCGGAACCGCACTCCGCCAGTTCGCAATTTTTCATCAATCTGAAGGACAACGATTTTCTCGATCATCGGGCGCCTAACAGCCAAGGCTGGGGTTATTGCGTCTTCGGACGAGTGGTTGAAGGTACGGAAGTCGTTAGTGCGATTGCTGGAGTTGCGACTACCAGTCGGCGCGGTCATCAGGATGTGCCGGAAGTGGATGTCGTCATCGAAAAAGTTGAAGTGGTCGGCGAATAACCGCAATGGCTACGTTGTTCATCTCTGATCTGCACCTGGACTCGGCGCGTCCCGCGATCACCGTGCTGTTGCTGGATTTTCTGGCGCAGCGCGGGCGGCAGGCCGATGCGCTTTATATCCTGGGCGACTTGTTTGAGGCTTGGATCGGCGATGACGACGATGCTGAATTGGGTCGGACGGTTGCCGCCGCGCTGCGGGCGCTGACTGATCAGGGCGTTCCCGGCTATTTCCTGCATGGCAACCGCGATTTTCTGCTCGGCGAGCAGTTTGCCGCCGCCAGTGGCCTGCAACTGCTGCCGGAAAGCATCATGATCGAACTGGCGGGCGAGCCGGTGTTGCTGCTCCACGGCGACACGCTCTGCACCGACGATGTGGAGTATCAGGCGTTTCGCGCCCAGGTTCGCGCCCCGGCCTGGCAGGCTCGAACCCTGGCTTTACCTCTGGCCCAGCGGCGGGCGTTGGCGGGTCAGTTGCGGGAAACCAGCCAGCAGGCCCTCCAGCAAAAAGTGACCGAGATTACCGATGTCAATCTGGCTGAAGTGGATCGGGTCATGCGCGCCCACGGGGTTCGCAGCCTGATTCATGGACATACCCACCGGCCCGCGATTCATCAATGGCTGCTGGACGGTCAAGCGGCGCGACGGGCGGTGCTGGGCGACTGGCATCAGCAAGGCAGTGTCCTGTGTTGCGACGCTGCCGGTTGGCGGCTGGAAACGCTCCCGATGCCCGGCGCGTAAAACCATGATCCTGCTGCATCCTACTCATGCTCACCTGATCCAGCACGATACGCCAGGCGCGTTTGCCGCGCTGATGGATTTGTACGAGCGCAATTACATCAATCTGCGGCGCTTGTTGCCGACGATGCCCGCCGCTCAAACGGCTGCCATATCACAGGTGCCCGGCGGTCTGGACTTGCATCTGCGAATCATTGAACGCTGTCGCTATACCAGTGAATTGATCCTGACCTACCAGTTTGATCAGGGCGATGGCGGAATTGCTTCTGAACCGAATTTGTGCATCCGGGTGTATCACGATGCGCGATTAGCCGAGGTGCTGGCCGCTTACCCAAGGCGTCATCCGTCTTTCCATGCCCCTGCCAATGGTCGTCTGACCAGTAGCGCCGCACTCCTTACCCGCTGGCAAATGAACCGTTTCCTGTTCAAGTGGCTAAGCTATTGTTTGCGGCAGGGCCACTGCTTCGCTGGATAAGCCGCCCGCTCAAACTAAAATTTCTGCGAAAATCGGCGAACGTGGGGATATTGTCCGCCAAATTAGTTGACTAATTTGCTGGGTTAATATAGTTTCCTTACTGAATACTCAACAATTTTGCTTCTCAATGAAGTTGCCACTCAGCGGGGTAATGACATGAAACTTTCGACGAAAGGCCGCTATGCGGTCACTGCCATGATGCATCTGGCGATTCACGACAAACATGGCCCAGTGACGTTGGCTGAAATTTCCCAGTGCCAAGGCATTTCGCTGTCCTATCTGGAGCAGTTATTCGCCAAGCTGCGTAAGCGCACTCTGGTCGAAGGCGTGCGTGGACCGGGCGGCGGCTATCGTTTGGCTCGCACTCCGGATCAGGTGACGGTGGCCGACATCATCAGCGCAGTGGATGAAAAGCTGGATGCCACCCGCTGTTGCGGCAATGAGAACTGTCAGAACGGTCGGCGCTGTCTGACCCATGAGTTGTGGACCGATCTCAGCCGCCAGATTTTCACCTTCCTGGAAGGGATTACGCTGGCGCAATTTGTCGAACGTCCTCATGTGACCGACATTGTGCATTATCAGAACAACCGGCGGCGCGACCGCTCTTCCGAGCGGTTTATTGCTCCAGCCATGATGTAAAACCCAACGGCTCAGCTTCTGCGCAACCTGATGGATTTGCCGATCTATCTGGATTACGCCGCGACTACGCCGGTTGATCCGCGTGTCGCGCAGGTGCTGAGCCAGTATCTCAGCCAGGATGGCGCGTTCGGCAACCCTTCATCGAATACCCACGGCTTCGGTTGGGCCGCAGCGCAAGCGGTTGAAATCGCTCGCGCTCAAGTCGCCGCTTTGCTGAATGCCAATCCCCGCGAAATCATCTGGACATCCGGCGCGACCGAAGCCAATAACCTGGCTTTACAAGGCGCGATGCGGGCTTACGCTCGTAAAGGCCGTCATCTCATCACCGGCAAGACCGAGCATAAAGCGGTGCTGGATGTGTGCCGAGGGCTGGAGCGGCAAGGCTGCACGATCAGTTATCTCGATCCAGAACCCGATGGGTTGATTCCACCGGAGCGAGTATCGGCGGCATTGCGACCCGATACCGTGCTGGTGTCGCTGATGCACGTCAATAACGAAACCGGCGTTATCCAGGATGTGGCGGCGATTGGCGCAATCACCCGCCAGTATGGCGTTCTGCTGCATGTGGACGCCGCCCAAAGCGCGGGCAAACTGCCGCTCGATCTGCAAACCCTGCCGGTGGATTTGCTCAGTCTCAGCGCCCACAAACTGTATGGCCCCAAAGGCATCGGCGCGCTCTACGTTCGCCAGAGTCCGCAGCGGGTGCGGCTTGAGCCTTTGCTGTATGGCGGCGGGCAGGAGCGCGGCTTGCGCGCCGGTACGCTCCCGACTCATCAAATCGTCGCGATGGGTGAAGCGTGCCGCATTGCCGCTGAGTGCATGGCGGTTGAGCAAGCCCGCATCCGGGCGCTGCGCGATCAGCTTTGCCAAGGCTTAACCGCGTTGGGCGAGGTGGAATTGAACGGTCATCCTGATCGCCATGTGACGGGCATTCTCAATCTCAGTTTCGTGGGCCTCAGCGCAGAGGCATTGTTGGCGGCGGTTCCAGAAATTGCGGTTGCTACCGGTTCGGCCTGCACTTCGGCTAGTAATGAACCTTCACATGTATTGCGAGCGATGGGTTGCGATGATTTCCGGGCGCGCAGCGCGATCCGCTTCAGCCTGGGCCGCTTCACCACCGCTGAACAGATCAATTATGTCGTCGAACGGGTGAGCGTGGCGGTGAAGCGGCTGCGGGAATTATCACCGCTGTGGCAATCAGGCCGCCGGGTCTTTCCCGGTGTGGACTGGGCGGCGCTGCCATGAATCATGAGGAGGACTTTCGCTCCATCCGTTCGCCCTGACGCTTCGGCAAGCTCAGCGGTCGAAGGGCATTTGTAGGTAAAAACCGGGGTTCGACCGGCTCACCCCGAACGGTTTTTTGAACCTGAAGCGAAAGTCCTGATGAGGAGAAAAAGTGGCGATGAATGTTCAGGAACAGCAATTAATGGTGAATCTGATCCGCAATCGGCGCTGGGCGGCGCTGGCCTCTCTGGGCGCGGACGGGCCGGAAGCATCGTGGGTTGCGTATGCGCCGGAGGCGGACTTTAACGGCTTTCTGCTGCATCTCAGCACCTTGTCGGCGCATACCCGCAATCTGCTGGCCGACCCCCGCGCCAGTCTGGCGATCAGCGAACCAGAGCGGGACGGCGAAGATCCGCAAACGCTGGCGCGAGTGATGATTCAAGGCAAGTGGCGATCATCTCCAAGGACAGCGCCGATTATCCAGCCGCCGCGCTGTGCTATCAGCAGCGGTTGCCCGATTCAACCCCGCGCTTTGCGTTCGGCGATTTTCTGCTGCTGCGGCTGATTCCCAAGCAAGCACGATTCGTCGGCGGTTTCGCCCGCGCCTATCAGATAGACGCCACCACCTTGCAGAACGCGGCTCAGCGCACCAGTTGATTCAAATCGAAAATGGGCAGCAGGATCGCCAGCACGATGATAAGAACGACCCCGCCCATGACCAGAATCAGCATCGGCTCGAAAATGCCCAGCAGCGCCGCGATCAGGGTTTCAGTCTCACGCTCCTGCTGCACAGCCGCCCGCTCCAGCATGTTTTCCAGCCGCCCGCTGGCTTCGCCGCTGGCGATCAGTTGCACCGTCATCGGTGGAAAATAGCCGCTGTTGCTAATCGCTTTGTACAGGCTGGCGCCTTCCTTGACCCGCACCGCCGCCTGTTCCACGGCCTCCCGCATCGGCAGATTGCTCAACACCTGGGCCGAGATGCGCATCGCTTCCAGCACCGGCACCCCGCTGGCCATCAGGATGCTGAAGGTGCGGGCGAAACGGGCGGTATTAGCGCCTCGCGTCAGTCGCGCCACCAGCGGCAGGCGCAATAACAGTTGATCGACCCGGCGTCGGAAGCCAATCCGGCGCAGCGCATAAACCCAACTGATCACGCCCGCCGCCAGCGCCGCCAGCAATAGCCAACCGTATTCCCGCAGAAAATCGCTGACTGCGATCAGGCCACGGGTCAGTACCGGCAATTGTTGATTGAGACTGCTGAACACCTGCACCACCTGCGGCACCACATACGCCAGCAGACCGGCCACAATCAGGATGGCGACGCCGGTCAGCAGCAGCGGATAAACAGGGCCAGTCCGACTTTTGGTCGCATC
>JAAUTD010000231.1 GCA_012031845.1 Synechococcaceae cyanobacterium SM1_2_3 | reverse complement strand
CCGTGCGGGCAACCAGGCCGCCGCCAGCGTCGCCAGCAGTCCCAGCGCCGCGCCTTTCGCCAGCGACGCGGGTTCAATAAAAAACTCGCGGACGCTGAGGACGTAGTACAAATCGTTAATAGTGCGGGTGACCAGATGGACCAGTCCCGATCCCAGCCATAAACCCAGCAGCCCGCCAAGCAGGGTTCCCGCCAGTCCCAGTAACAGCGCCTCGCCCAAGATGCCGATGAACAGTTCGCGGCGACTGACGCCGAGGGCGCGCAACATACCCAGCAGGGCGCGGCGCTGCACCACCGAAAAGCTGATCGCGTTGTAAATCAGGAACATGCCCACCACCAGCGCCAGCAGGCTCATCGCGGTCAGATTCAGCGAAAAGGCGGCGCTCAGATCAGCGGTGGCCTGATTGCGCTCCGCCGCCCGCTCCAGCCGCACCCCCGGCGGCAATTCAGCCTGCAATTCCGCAAGCAACCGCTCGACCGCCGCGCCTTCTGGCAGAATCAGATCGATATGCGTCAAGCGCCCGGTTTTGCCCAGCAGGGTTTGCGCAGTGCTAATGTCGGCGATGATCAGGCCGTCCAGTTCCGGCCCGGTCAACGTCCCGGCGCGTTTGAGGGTGAAATGCTGTTGCCCACGCCGCAGCGTCACGTGATCGCCCAAAGCGCGAGGCAACAAGGCGGCGTCGGGATTCAGCAGCAGCGCCCGCAAATCAAAATCGCTGCCGGAAAGATCAGCGGCGGGATCGCGAAACGGCGCTTCGGCGAAGGGATCAACGCCGAGAATTTGCAGCAGTTGCCCGGAGGAATCAGCGCGAGGCAGATAGCCGGTGACTACCGGACTGATGTGGCGCAGGCCGCGTTCGACCCGCAGCCGGACATAGAGGGTTTCCGGGACGCCCTGCCCGCCGCCCACAATCCGATGGGTGGCGTGACCGGTGATCCGGTTCATCGCCAGATCGAAACTGCGGCGGGCGCTGGCGTTGGCTAAATCCACTGCCAGCACGATAGCGACGCCCAGAGCGATGCCGAGAATCGCCAGCCCCAGTTGCCAGGGGTGGCGCAGCAGATGCCGCAGCAGCGCCCGCCACAACAGCGGGGTCACCGCGCCATCTCCCGAATCTGGCCCGCGTCCAAAACCAGTACGCGATCAGCGCGAGCCGCGGCTTCCCGGCTGTGCGTGACCATAACCACCGTGGTTTGCGCCTGCCGGTGCAGCTTCAGCAGCAGTTCCAGAATGCGGTCGCCGGTCACGGTGTCCAGATTGCCGGTCGGCTCGTCGGCCAGCAGCAGCCAGGGCGCATGAACCACGGATCGAGCAATCGCTAATCGCTGCTGTTCGCCGCCGGACAACCGCTCAGGAAAACTGGCGCGGCGGTCGCCCAATCCCACGTTATCCAGCAGTTGCAACGCCTGATTCTGCTGCTCCGCGCTCATCAATCCGTTCAACTCCAGCGGCAGCAGCAGATTTTCGGCAACGGTCAGAGTCGGGATCAGATTGAAGAACTGAAAAATGAAACCAATGTGGCGACGACGAAAACGGGTGCGTTCGACTTCGCTCATCGCAGTCACGATCTGGTCGGCAATGCGGATTTGGCCGTCATCCGGCAAATCAATCCCTCCCAGCAGATTCAGCAAAGTGGATTTGCCGCAGCCGGAAGGCCCCAGCAGCGCCACGAATTCACCCCGCTGAATGTCCAGGGTCAGATCGGTGAAAATTGTTCGCGGCTGGTCGCCCTCGGCATAGTGCTTTTTGAGTTGGCGGATGGTGATAAACGATGGGGTTAAATTCATGACGCTCCAAAGGGTATGGTCATCAGATCAGCGCTGGGCGCGATGCAAATCCGAGTAGCCCGGCAATCCGGTCGCGAGTTCGAGTGCAACCGACAAAATGGGCCGATTCAGGATGACCACAAACCGGGCAGATCGCGATGGATTTCTCGGCGGGCAGCGCCGGATTTTTCACCGCAGAGCGAATAGGAATAACATCGCCACAGCGCCGACATTGGTAAGAACACCCCACTACATATTGACCGGTCAGCCGGGTCTCGGTCACTTCAGTTTTACAGGATGGACAGACCGTATAGAGCGGCAAAGAATCCGGGAGCGGATAGTGCGATACTGAATTGGACACGGCGCAACCCGTCAGTAAATAAATGGTGGTTTCCAGTGGGATGGTCATATAAGCCTCCTGATATCGCTCTCGCGAACTGACCCGTGTTGAATCTGCATGGGCTACTCGGTAACGATATTAAAATTACCAAATAGTGCGTAGCTCACCCCTGTTTCACGTCAAGCGCACGTCAACTGATTTGTACATAATTATAAGCATAAATATGCCAAATATGCCCATTCATGACGGACGTTGAGGTTGCTCAATCCCGCTTTCCGCTACCCCTGTCGATTCAGTGTGGCTTGGCGCTGAGTCTGTTCGTTCTGATTACGCTGCTGCCGCCGCTGCCTCTGTCTAGCGACCCGCGCTCTTATTTGCCGTTGCATATCACGCTGGAATTTCTGTCCATCGCAGCGGCGTTGATGATCTTCACCGTGGGCTGGTTCTCGTTCAGCCACGGGCGCGAGGCGCGTTTTCAGATTTTAGCTTGCGCCTTTCTGGCTGTGGCGCTGCTGGATTTTGTCCATACCCTTTCTTATCCGGAAATGCCCGATCTGGTTACGCCCAGTTCCGTGGAAAAGGCCATCAACTTCTGGCTTCCAGCCCGCGTCATTAGTGCTCTGGCTCTGCTGGCGGCGTGGCGCTGTCGCCACAAACCGCGCTCAGTCAGTGTGTGCGTGGGTGGTTGCTGGCAGCGACCCTGATCGTGATCAGCGCCGTCATCACGATGGGTTTGTTCTTTCCGGGCTCCGCGCCACGCACGTTCGTCTCCGGCCAGGGATTGACCCTGTTCAAAGTTGCGGTCGAATACGCGGTCATGGCGCTCTATGGCGTCACTCTGGTTCTCCTGATCCGGGACTGGCGGCGGGAGCGCGACCGCTTCCGGGCGCTGCTGATCGCCGGGATATGGATTCTGCTGCTGGGCGAACTCAGTCTGACGCTTTATTCCGCTGTCACCGATCTTCACAACCTGTTTGGTCACCTGGGCAAAAGCTGGGGCGATGGCTTCATCTTCTGGGCGGTCTTTGCGCAGGCGATGGATGAACCGCACCGCCGTTTGCAGCAATCGGAACGCCTGCTGGCTCGCAAGGAGGCGCTGGCGCAAGTGGCCCGGCAAGCATTGGAAGACGCCGCTCATCTCTACCGCGCCATTTTCGAGAGCCGCGCCGTAATCAAGGTTCTGATTGATCCGGACGACGGGCGGATGATTGACGCCAATCAGGCCGCCGCCGAGTTTTATGGCGTTTCCCGCGACATTCTGCGGCAACGCTACGCTTGGGAGATGAGCGCCACGCCCTGCGAGGACTTACTGGCGCTGTTTGCCGATCTTAAGGCCGGACGGGCGGATTTAGCGGTTGAGCGCCAGAGTCGGCATCGGCGGGCCGACGGCAAGTTCTGC
Source organism: Synechococcaceae cyanobacterium SM1_2_3 (assembly GCA_012031845.1). Classification (GTDB taxonomy): domain Bacteria; phylum Pseudomonadota; class Gammaproteobacteria; order Competibacterales; family Competibacteraceae; genus Contendibacter. Next base: position 2,534 of record JAAUTD010000231.1, on the reverse strand, counting down.
GAGGTGGGCATCTATCTGGATATGATTCACCGCGAAAACCGGTGTTTATTGCTGGCGACGCTGCTGGATCTCACCGCCCGCAAAGCCGCTGAGGCCGCGTTGCGCGATAGCGAGGAACGTTACCGCTCGGCGCTGGTGGCGCTGGCGGCGGGCGTCGCCGTCTATAACCTCGAAGGCGCGCTGATCACCGCCAACCCGGCGGCCGAACGCATTTTGGGCCTGAGCGCCGCCGAATGCTGGGAGCAGCCCGTGGATGGTGAAAACTGGCGGATTATCCGGTCGGATGGCTCCTCTTTTCCTAGTGACGAATGGCCCTTGATGATCACCTTGCGCACCGGCATCCCGCAGCGCGAGGTGCTGATGGGCGTGCTCAAGCCGGATGACTGTCTGAGCTGGATTCTGGTCAACAGCGAACCAATTCGCGATACGGTCACGAGGACGCTGCAAGCCGTGGTGGTGTCCTTCAACGACATTACTGCCCACAAAGCCGCCGAGGACGCCCTGCGCATCAGTGAGGAGCGTTTGCAACGGGTGCTGGACGGCGCTAATGACGGTTTCTGGGACTGGAACGTAGTTACCGGAGACGTACTGTTCAGCCGCCGCTGGGCGGAGATGCTGGGTTATAACTTGGCCGAAATCGAGCCGCATGTTCGCGCTTGGGAACAACGGGTGCATCCCGACGATCTGCCCAAGTGCCAGACGGCATTGCTGGCGCATTTTGTGGGTGAAACGACGCATTATCGGTGCGAACACCGGATGCAGGCCAAAAACGGCGAGTGGCGCTGGATTCTGGATCGCGGCAAAGTCACCGCCCGCGACGCTCAGGGCCAACCGGTGCGAATGGCGGGGACTCACAGCGATATTACCGAGCGCCGCCGCATGGAAGAAGCCCTGCGCCTCAGTCTGGCCGAAATCAAACGCCATGATGCTCAAATGGTCGCCCTTAACCAGATGAACGATCTGCTGTTGTCCTGCGAAACCCATGAAGAAGCTTATGCGATCATCGCCCACGAAGCCGGGCGGCTGTTTGCCGGGTTTTATCGGCGGGCTGGCGATCATAGGCGAGGACGCCGCGCCGGAATTACGGGTGGTCGCAACCTGGGGCAACGCTAATGCCCTGCCAACCACCTTTCCACTGCACGACTGCTGGGCGTTGCGGCGCGGGGAACTCCATGAAATCACTGATCCTGCGCACAGCGCCCAATGCCGACATTTTTCTCACCCGCCATCTGTTTATCTCTGCATCCCGCTGACCGTGCGCGGCGAAACCTTCGGCCTGTTGCATATCAGCGCCGATGAAGCGATCACTGAAGACCAATTCCGGGAGTTGCGGATTCTCGCCCTTACGGTCAGCGAGTCCATCAAGCTGGCGCTATCGAACATCAAATTGCAGGAAGCCTTGCGGGAACAGGCGATCCGCGATCCGTTGACGGGTCTATTCAACCGTCGCTATCTGGATGAAACCCTGCCGCGTGAACTGCACCGCTGCCAGCGCCAGGGCGAACCGCTGGCGGCGGCGATGCTGGATGTGGATCACTTCAAACGCTTCAACGACGCCTATGGCCATGAAGCCGGCGATGCCGTGCTGCGGGCGATGGGCGATTTACTCAACCATTCCTTGCGCGGCGGTGACATCGCCTGCCGCTACGGCGGTGAGGAACTGACCGTGATCTTGCCCGGATCCACCCTTGAAGATGCCCGAATGCGGCTGGACCGAATGCGGCAGGCGATCATGCATATGCGTGTGCTTTATCAAGGCGGGGATTTGCCAGTGATTACGGTGTCCATTGGCGTCGCTGCCGGGGAGCAGGAGATGGATGCCGCCGCCCTGCTGGGCCGGGCCGACGCCGCTCTTTATCAGGCCAAGGCAGACGGGCGCAACCGGGTCATTAGCGGATAGCCGCTCACGCTCACACCTCTCTCTGGCAAAACAGCGGGTTAGAAATTGAACGGCGCAACCGTGATTCCAAAGGCCGATTGCGCCCGCTGACCTTCCAGGCCGTACAGTTCCACCGTCCCATCTTCACGCACGATCCACACTTCAACCGCGCCCGCTTCCAGATAAAGCTGCGTTTTGCGGGTCAGTTCACGGACGGTATTGGACGGCGACGCCACTTCAACGCACAACTCCGGCGCTTGCGGATAGGGTGTCACATCGCCATGCCGGGCAAAAAACTCCGGTGAAACCCACGCCACATCAGCGACTTTCACGCCCTTGCCAGTGAGAATCGAGCATTCCACCAGCACTTCACCGCCCAGTGTCCGCTCTAGCAGGGCGCCGATTTTGAATTGCCACAGGGAATGCCGATTGGTCGCCGGACTCATGACGAATTCCACCTTGCCCTCTTCATTCAATTCCAGCTTGTAGGGAAAATCCTGCAAAACCGGGTTGTTGACTACTTCCCGCCATTTCTCCGCCCATGCCGCTGCATTCATCACTCACCTCCACCAGAACCGTCAAGATCGAGCGGCGCAACCGTGATTCCAATACCGACTGCGCCCTGTTGCCCCTTCCGGGCCCATATCAGTTCCAC
>JAAUTD010000230.1 GCA_012031845.1 Synechococcaceae cyanobacterium SM1_2_3 | reverse complement strand
GCGCTGGCGCATGATGAACAACCGCGCCGGGGCGGCCAATGGCCTACGCCGGGCGCTGCGACTCCCATTTACCGCGCTCCTTGTTATGGCCGCCTGCTTTATGCCCCGGTCAGCCCGGCGTTTCCCCTGTGGCTGGCGCGGGCGATTCGGGAATTCCGGCCTGATCTTCTCCATTTGCACCTGCCCAACACATCCGCGTTCTGGGCGCTGGCGATTCCAGCCGCTCGCCGGTTGCCGTGGGTGATTCACTGGCACGCTGACGTAGTGGCGACACCGCTGGAACGCGGATTGAAACTGGCCTACCACTTCTATCACCCGCTGGAACAAGCGATGCTGGCCGCCAGCCGGGCGATCATCGTGACCTCGCCGCCGTATCTGGAGGCCAGCGCGGCCCTGTCTCGCTGGCGGGATCGCTGTCAGGTCATTCCGCTTGGTCTTGATCCCAGCCGCATTCCCGATCCCGATCCGGCGGCCTTGGCGCGGGCTAACGCCGCATGGGGCGACGCCGATTTTCGGGTGCTGGCGATTGGCCGACTGACCGCTTACAAAGGCCATGAGGTGCTGATTCGGGCTGCGGTTGAAATGAAAAAGACGCAGATCCTGATCGTGGGTTCCGGCGAACAGCGGCCAGGATTGGAGGCGCTGATTCAGTCGTTGGGGCTGGTGGATCGGGTGAAATTGCTGGGTGCGCAATCCGCCGCCGACCTGATCGCCCTGCTGGCGAGCTGCGATGTGTTGTGCTTGTCATCGCTGAATCGGGCTGAGGCGTTTGGCGTGGTGCTGATGGAAGCGATGCGCTTCGCCAAGCCGGTGGTGGTCAGCGATATTCCGGGTTCCGGGACCGGCTGGGTCGTGCGGGAGGCGAAACATGGGCTACTGGCCGCGCCAGGTCATCCGGCGATCTTGGCGGCGGCGTTACGGGAGCTTCAGCGCGATCCGGTCTGGCGACAATCGTCTGGGTCAGGCGGGCGCCGAAGCATTGCGGGAGCGATTTGGCATCGGGCCAGTTGCGGCGGCGGTGGCGAAACTGTATCGGTCCGTCACCCCGCAAGTTAAGTTGCCCTGCATCTGATTGACGTAAACGGGACGTCCTAGCCCGTCGTCGCCGTTTACGGAAGATGGATGGCTTAATCCGCCCGCCCAATCTTCACCACTTTAATCATATTCGCGCCGCCGGATACGCCCACTGGCACTCCCGCAGTAAACACCACGATGTCGCCTTCCCGCACCATGTTTTTATTCAACATAAAATCAGTCGCGGAACTCAGCAGATCGTCAACCGACGTAACTACTGCGCCTAATCGCAATGGCTCCACGCCCCAGACCAGCGCCAATTTACGCAAAGTAGCGGGTTTGGGACTGAACGCAATCAGCGGCGTTAATGGCCGGAACTTGGACAAACCTAATACGCTGGCTCCGCTATTGGTGAAACCGACCAGATAACGGGCGCACACCTTATCGGCCAAATCCATCGTAGCGAAATACACCGATTCTTCAATCCGCAAACAGGCATTCGCCAATAATTGCTCCTGAGTCAGCACATTGTTCTGCATCAGGGTCTTGAAGACATCACTGGTTTCAACTTTCAGGGCAATGCTTTTCATCATTCGCACGGCTTCTACTGGATATTGACCGGCAGCGGTTTCCGCTGAAAGCATTACCGCATCCGTTCCATCCAGAATGGCGTTAGCCACGTCATTGGCTTCAGCGTCGAGTGGGGCGCGGATTGTTAATCATGGATTCAAGCATTTTGTGTCGCGGTAATCACCGGTTTACCGGCGATATTGCATTGGCGAATGATGGTCTTCTGCATGATTGGCACATCTTGCGGCGAAGTTTCCACGCCCAAATCGCCCCGCGCCACCATAATGGCGTCGGCGACCGCAATAATGCCCTCAATATGCGCAAACGCCTCCGGCTTCTCGATTTTGGCAATGATCGGAATCTTGCGGCCATGCGTAGTCAGCATCAGATCGATCAATTCCTTGACATCTTCGGCTTCGCGTACAAACGACAACGCCACGTAATCCAGCCCGTGGTCATAGGCGAATTGCAAATCGGCCCGATCCTTGTCGGTAATCGCCGAAATTTTCAATTTGATGTTGGGCAGATTAACGCCCTTGCGCGGTTTCAACCGACCGCCATTCACCACGCGGGTGACAATCTCGCAGCCTTCAATCCGCTCCACCGTCAGCTCAAATAAACCATCATCAATCAGCACCCGGTCGCCGGTTTTAACCTCCTCGTGCAAACTGCGATGGTCAATGGACACCTTCTTAATCCCGTCATGTGCGCCGCCGATCAGATCGGCCGTGGTCAGCACCAAGGTTTCACCGTCGGCCACCTCCAGAAACTCTCTGTCCAGTTGACCCAAGCGAATCTTCGGGCCTTGCAAGTCCTGGAAAATGGCGATGTGCCGGTTCAGTTTTTCCGCTGCTTCCCGCACCAACTGGACCGCCAGCGCATGATCCTCAAAATTGCCGTGAGAGAAGTTGAGCCGGATCACATCCGCGCCCGCCCGCAGCAACGCCTCAACGGTTTCGGGATTGCGGGATTTAGGTCCCAGCGTCGCCACAATCTTGGTGAATTTCATGCTTTTAGCCATTGCCGATGAACCCCTAAAGTTGAATAAAAAATGAGTAAAAACAAGGAAAATCAAACAATTATTTTTTATGAGATTGAAGGAGTTTAGCGGACGCCGTTGCTGTTATCGAGACCTTTTCGATGGGCACGCTTCGCTTTGCCCATCCTACAAAAACTGTGCATCACCAGTTGTCACTAAAGTTGTAACCGCTTGGCACAGTATGCGTAACGATTCTTTCACACTGATTTCACACCCGGTTGGCTTCAGTCGGTCAACCCGGTTCAAAAAATAAAAATTTAATAATAAAAAACAGTATGTTGAGAAAATAACCCGCACCGTTCCGCCTCTGGCATGGTTGTTGTTACATCGCTTCCATTCGGCGATGGATCAGTTTGCCCATCAGCCTGCACCAAAACATAACGATTGCTGCGTTGTTCAGGAATAAACCTGGACAACCTGACCGGCAACACCCCGCCATTGGCAGGGGAAAATAATGCGGACATACCGTCCGCGCAGAGTCATCAAAGGAAGAGGGTTCAACCGTGGAAGCACATAAACTCTGGCAGTTTCCGATTAAGGAATTTCACCGTATTCCCCGTGGCCTGCTTGGCCCCGGCGCTTACGAAATGGTCGGCCTGGAAGCCAACAAGCTCGGCTTCAAACGCTGCGTACTGGCGACTTCCGGGCTGCGCGGCACCGGCATCGTCGAAGACATCGTCGGCAAGCTCAAGTACCGGGGCGTGGATGTGGTGGTCTATGACAAGGTGGAGTCCAATCCCAAGGACTACAACGTCATGGACATCGCCGACATGTACATTCGCGAAAAGTGTGACAGCTTCGTCTCGGTCGGCGGCGGCAGCGTCACCGACGCCACCAAAGGCGCACGGGTCGTGGTCGCCCATGATGGCCGCAACATCAACGAGTTCGATGGTTACAACAAATCCACCAACCCCAACAACCCGCCGCACATCGCCATCAACACCACGGCGGGCACCGGTTCCGAGACCAGTTTCGCCTATGTGATCACCGATACCGTCTCGGAAAAGGCCCCTTACAAGTGGCTGGGACTGGATGAAAACGTCCCGGTCAGCCTCAGCATCAACGATCCGGTGCTGCACTTCTCCATGCCAGGGGACTTGACCGCCTACTGCGGTTTCGACGTACTGGCTCATGCGTCCGAACCGTATGTTTCGCGGATTGACTTCCTGCCGAGCATGGGCAGCGCCCTGCTGGGCATCGAACTGGTCGCGCAAAATTTGCGCCGCGCCGTGTTCGAGCCGCTGAACTACGAAGCCCGCACCAACATGATGTACGCCTCCTACATCTCGGCGCAGGCGTTCAACAGCGGCGGTCTGGGCATCATCCACTCCATTTCCCACGCGGTCAGCGCCTTCTATGACTCACACCACGGCCTGAACAACGCCATCGGTCTGACCCGGGTCTGGGAATTCAACATGCAGGCTAATTACAAGCGGTTCCGCGACATCGCCAGGGCGATGGGCGAAAACGTGGACGGGCTGTCCGATGTGTCCGCCGCCGAACGGGCGGTGGAAGCCGCCATTCGGCTCAGCAAAGATCTCAACATCCCGGCCAACTTCACCAGCATCGGCCCGTACACCAAGTCGCGGATGGGCACCGGGCGCTATGCCGAAGTGGGCAGCGCCACAATCTCCGCCGAAAATGTGGAACGCGACGTCGACCGCATCACCAGGCATGTATTGAATGACGCCTCGACGCCGGGCAATGGCCGTGAATGCACCTATGATTCGGTCGCGCCCGTCGTTCGTCACACCTTGGTCGGCAGCTACTAACACCGGCTCCCTTTGGGCTAATCCGCTCTGTTACTGAGCCAGGACTTTCGCTTCGGGTGCAAAAACCGTTCGGGGTGAGCCGGTCGAACCCCGTTTTTTACCGACTGAATGCCCTTCGACCGCTGAGCTTGCCGAAGCGTCAGGGCGAACGGATGAAGCGAAAGTCCTGTGAGCATTTCCCTGAGTGACCCGGACTCGCGGCTCTGTGCTTGCGAGTCCGGGCCTGGAGTGGCGCATGTTCGCATCTATCGAGCAAACCATCGCGCAACTGCGCGATCAGCAGTATCTCTGCGACCGGAAATTAGCGACCGTCGCTTTTCTCGCGTTGCAAATGCGCAAGCCAATCCTGATCGAAGGGCCTGCGGGCGTCGGCAAAACCGAACTGGCGAAAGCGATAGCTACCGCTTTGGATCGCCAACTGATTCGGCTGCAATGCTACGGCGGGCTGGACGAGGCGCACGCGCTGTACGAGTGGGAATACGGCAAGCAACTGCTGTACACCCAGATTCTGCGCGACAAGATCAGCCGCCTGTTTGAAGGCGTCAGCGATTTGCATGAAGCGGTCGAGCAATTGCATCTGCATGAGGATGTGTTCTTTTCGGAGCATTTCATCGTGCGCCGCCCCATTCTCCAGGCCATCAGTTCGCCTGATCCTGTGGTGCTGCTGATTGACGAACTGGACCGCGCCGAGGAGCAATTTGAAGCGTTCCTGCTGGAAGTATTGAGCGATTTTCAAGTCACGGTGCCGGAGCTGGGCACCGTGAAAGCCACCACGATTCCCTACGTCATCATCACCAGCAACAACACCCGCGATCTGAGCGACGCGCTCAAGCGCCGCTGTCTGCATCTGTTCATCGGCTATCCAGACGAGCAGCGCGAACTGGAGATCGTGCGGATGAAAGTCCCGGCGCTTCAGGAAACCCTGGCCGCGCAAGTTGTCGCGGTGATCCGCCGTTTGCGTTCGCTGGACTTGCGCAAAGCGCCCAGCATCAGTGAAACGCTGGATTGGGCGCAGGCTTTGGTGTTGTTGAACGCCGATGCGCTGACCCCGACGCTGCTGGAAGAAACCCTGCATCTGCTGATCAAGTATGAGCGCGACACGCAACAGGTTAATGAACAGTTGCCGTGGATCAGCGAAGCATTGCAAGCGCCGAGTTCCGAAGCTGCGGTTGCGCCTGCCGCGATTCCGTTACGCCCGCCGTTGCGTCCCGCCGAATCAAGGAGCAGTCCGCTGGAGCAGCGCCGCCCGGAACTCGCCGCTGGCTATTTCACCAGCTATCCGGGCCGCACCGACGGCCGCACCGGTTAATGCCGATGGACGCCGTGATCAACCGCTTCATTTTCCTGCTGAAAGGCCGAGGCGTGCGGATTTCGCCCGCTGAATCGCTGGACGCGATGCAGGCGTTGGCGTGGGTGACGCTGGATGAGCGGGATACGGTGCGCATCGTGTTACGCAGCACCTTGATCAAGGCGGTGCGTGATCTGCCGCTGTTCGAGGAGTTGTTCGAGCAATTTTCAGCTTGCCCAAGGCGCGCCAGCGCATGAATCAGCGGCGGAAGCATTGCCGCCACAGCCCGAAACCGCGCCAGAACCGCCGGAAATGGTTGCGGAGCAAGCGCCGATCAGCGGCCAATCGGACGGCGACAACGCTCACGAAGACGCGCTTGAATATCCGCGACTATTTCGCTGACGAGT
>JAAUTD010000229.1 GCA_012031845.1 Synechococcaceae cyanobacterium SM1_2_3 | reverse complement strand
GGGCAATGACGAGAAAGGCGTCGGGCTCGGAGAAACCCGTCAAATAGACGAAATCGCTGTTCTGGCGAAAGGGGTAGTGGACGTCGCGATTGCGTACGACCTCGCGCGCGGCCGGAAGGATCGCGATGCCCTCGGGGCCGATCGCATGTGCAAGCGCACGTCGGCGCCGCTTGTACTCGGCCGCCGTCATGACGAGGAGGCGGCGGCGCGGGCGCGACGCGCTCTTGATACATCAACATGGCCGCAACCCGGATGAATTCGCTCACTTCGGTCAATGCCTCTTCGTTCTGCTCGCTGTCGTCGAGTCGGTCGAGATCCATGCGGGTCACGTCGGTAAAATCACGCAGGATCTCGTTCGTCTCGGCAGAGGGTTCCACGCCGGCCAAGTCGAGCGTGCCCCAAGCGTAAAGAAACCCGCGCACCCAGTCATAGAGGGCCGTCGCCCGTTCTGCAAGGGTCGAGCATCGTCGGCAAGAACAGCGTGAGGCCGAACTCGCGGCAATTGGCGGTCAGCGTATCGACCTGTATCCGGCTTTCTTCTTCCCTGATGCCGCCGCGCCTGTCCGTCGTGGGGACGTTGTGGTCCGCCACGGCGAGCGTCAGTTCCGGTTGCCGTACTTTTCGCCCGGCATGGCGCAGCCCTTCAAACGCCTGCGGCGAGGTGACTTCATGCACCAGATGCCGATCCACATAAAGAAGCGCAGTGCCATCAGCATCAATCCGCACCAGATGCGCATCCCAGAGCTTGTCGTAAAGCGTTTTACCCGCCATTGCCTGTCCTCCTGCCTGAAGTGCTAATGAGCTTAAAGCGCGGTATTTGATAACACAAATTCATCTTTTTCATAATTCGCATAAGATAGAGGAATACTTGGCGTTTACCGTGACCCGTTTCTTTATGGACAGGACTTTCGCTTCAGGTTCAAAAACCGTTTGGGGTGAGCCGTGATCCTGTCTAACGGTCGAACCCCGTTTTTACCGATGAATGCCCTTCGACAGGCTCAGGGCGAACGGATGGAGCGAAAGTCCTGATGGACATTGCCAGCTTGCAGGCTTTCGTAATCGTGGCCGATAGCGGTTCCTTTTCGGTCGCCGCTAACCAGTTGCACCTGACCCAACCGGCGATCAGCAAGCGAATCGCGGCGCTGGAAAGCGAATTAAATGCGCGACTATTTGATCGGTTGGGCCGGGCAGTGCGCCTGACCGAGGCTGGAACCGTGCTGCTGCCTCGCGCCCGACGGATTCTGAGCGAAGTCGAAGATAGCCGCCGCGCCTTGCGCAATCTGGCCGGAACGGTGGCTGGGCCGCTGATTATCGCCACCAGCCACCATATCGGCTTGCACCGCTTGCCGCCGGTGTTGCGAATTTTCACGACGCAGTATCCACAAGTGCGATTGGATATGCGGTTCATGGATTCGGAAATCGCCTGCGCGGCGGTGCTACGCGGCGAGGTGGAACTGGCGATTATCACCTTGCCGCCACGGGTTGAAGCACCGCTGGAAGCTCAGCCATTGTGGCTGGATCCGCTGATTGCGGTCGCGGCCTATTCTCATCCGCTGGCGGCGCTGAACCCGGTTGCACCGCAGTTGTTAGCGGACTATCCAGCGATTTTACCTGATGAGAAGACATTTACCCGGCGCATGATCGAGGACGGCTTGGCTGAACTAGGCGTTAAACCGTTAGTGGCCTTTGCTACCAACTATCTGGAAACCATCAAAATGATGGTCATTGTCGGACTGGGCTGGAGCGTGTTGCCGCGCACCCTGCTGGACGGCGAACTGGCGGAATTACGGATTGCCGGGTTGGCGATGCAACGGCTGTTGGGCGTGGTGCGGCACACCGGTCATACCTTGTCGAATGCCGCTGGCGCGTTGCTAAATACGCTACGGGAGGCTTGATAAACAGGATTTTCGCTTTCCGTCATTCCCCTCTAACGCGGAAATGATGGAAACAGGACTTTCGCTCCATCCGTTCGCCCTGAGGCTCTGTCGAAGGGCATGCATCGGTAAAAAACGGGGTTCGACCATTCGACAGGCTCACGGCTCACCCCGAACGGTTTTTGAAGCCAAAGCGAAAGTCCTGAGTTAATACCGAACGATCGCTCAGGCCGATTTATTGGGCCGCCGCCCGCCGATCAGATTCGGCGGCTTCAGTCAATCCCACCTGTTCCAGCAGCGCCGCCCGCTGAACGCGCAATGCTTTTTCTTGCGGATGCGCCGTAATCTGCGCCGAAAGTGACGCTAAAGCGTCATACCACTGCCCGGCTTCGGCATAGATGGCGGGTAATTCCTGTGGCTTGGCCCGCTTCACCTGGGCCTGTAATTCGGCGCTGGCCGGTTCATAGCGAACAGCGCCGCCGGCAATCAGATCAGCCGCCCGCTGTTCGGCGTCAATAATCAGCGCCACCCGCCATTCGTACTCGACACCCGGTTTAAGACTATACCGATGCCTGGCCAAATCCAGGCTCTGCACCCCCGGCTTGTCTGGATTCAGCGCAGTTTCCATCACGGTTTTTTGGCCTTCATTCAGGGTGAATTCCAGCTTGCCGTTGAGAGGACCAGCGGCGTACCACTGCAAAACGGGTCGGGAACGGGTAGTTAATCCCACATGATCCGGAGCCAGCGGCAACAGCACGGTTTGCTCAATGGCCCCTTGAGCGGCTGTACTGGAAGCGGGTTCGCTGATCAGTCGGGACGCTTTGCTTGGTTACCCCGCGACTAGCCCCGCTGATCCGGGTTGCCGGCGCACCCCGCAGTGGTGGTTTGTAAATAGCGCTGGCGGTGGGCGCAACAGATTCCGGCGTATTTTGTGCTGATGCCGGCGTTGCGCTAATCGCTAGCAACAGTGAAAAAACTGCGAAAATCCTCATTCCGAATCGCTCTCCCATCAGAGGGCGAGCTGTGTTTTTATTGACCTTGTGAAACATTGTCTTGCTCCTCAGTGCTGTTCATTGAAATTCAGTCTTAGGCTTCAGGCGATTGAGTCAGATAGGCCGAGAAATATGGTTTAATTCCATTCAGCATATCTTCGGCGATCATCGGCACCATTGTGGCGAAACAGTCCAGTCCCATGAGCGCATTAATATCAGCGTCCTCAATCGCGGCCTCACGCAGGCGGAGAACAAAATCGCGGTTGACCAAGGCGACTTTGGCATAGATTTGATGCAATCCCGCCAGCCCGAACTCGAAAGGTTTATCTTCGCTGCGCCGCAAATACTGCGCCAGCAAATAGGTAGACACGGCTCGAAGCACGGTTTCGGTCAGCGTGGCGAAGGGCAGATGCTGCCGCACCATCGGCTTGAGCGGCTCCATCAGCGGACAACCGCTGGTGGTCATAATGACGCCCAAGAGCGAACTCAAACCCTGCTGAATGGCGGTCGTTTTGGAATAGGTTCGCTCCGAGGTAGTGACGATTACCTGCACTTCCTCGTAGGAAACCCGGTCAGAAAATTGTTCAGCAACATCAGCGAAATTCAGCGCCACCGGACAAAACGGGTGGCGGCTGGCGTCCAGTGGGCAACTGGCGCATTGATTGCGTTTGAGCAAGGTCCAGGGCGGAGGAGCAGCGCGGGGTTGAGTAATTAAATTCAGCGTTATGGTATTGAGGCGCAGATCGAATGCCTGAGCATCGCCGTCGGGAAAGATAAAGTTGTAGGAAATCTGAATGGAAGGATCCATGAAAGCCCTCAGCATCGCCGGTCTCAAAAACCAGATTCTATGCCAGTTTTCACAGCCAGTTGCCAATCAATAAAAACGGCGCCCAATAGCCAGGATGACGGTATCGCCGGTCATTGAGCAAAGATTGCTGCGCCAGTTGTAATGCCCTGGCTTTCGACAGTGATTGATCCTGCAATCGCTGATAGAAGCCGCTGACCAGTATCGCCGCCGCCTGATCGTTGACAAACCACAGGGTCGCCAGCGCACTGCGCGCCCCCGCCTTGATCGCCACGCCCGCCAATCCCAAAGCCGCCCGATCATCACCGGCGGCGGTCTGGCAGGCGCTCAGGGTCAGCAATTCCACCGGCTGCTTGCGATATTGGCTAAGGCTTAATAACTGTTCCAGCCGGTTCAGGGTCAGCTTGCCGTCGAAGGTCAGCACGAACGTCTGATCCAGTTCATTGGCGAATTGCCCGTGCGAGGCAATATGGACGATGGAATAAGGTGCGGCAATCAGCGCCTGATCCATGTTGCTGATCTGAAAATCCTCATTTTTCAGCACGGTGCTTTTCTGGTACATCGCGCCGAGCGTGGCCAGTTCGGCATCAACCTGCTGCAAGGCCGGGAAGCCCTGCACGCTGCGGCTCAGGCCGTTCAATAACAGGCGGCTGTCGCCCCGTGCGCTTGATTGCAAATCGGTGAGGGTCAGGCCCGGCGTGGTCGCCAGCGCATAGCGTTCAATCAGAAAACGCTGGCCGTCATGAAGCGCCGCCAGCGGGATGGTGCGCAACGAACCATCCGGGATGATGACCAGAGTCTCCACCTGTTGCGCCCGCAAATCGCTTTCCAGCGGCGCGATCAGCCAGCCGTAAAGCTGCTGGGCCGACTCCAGATATTGATGCGTAGTGCGTTTTTCCAGTCCTTTGCGAAATTCGCGCACTTTTTGAGTGAAAACTGCGCTGCCCACTGGGACTTGGTATTGATGAACGCCATCGGGCAGGCTGAGCAGCAGTTCAACCCGATCCGGCAATAGAACGGGATAGAGCGCCGCCGTCCCGGCCTTGAGTTGATCCACCGGCGCGACTTCACCCTGAAATTCAATCACGCAATCATCCTGAAAATAATCGCGCAATTCGGCGGTTTTCAGTTGCTCCATCGTATTGCGGGCGGCGATTAAATCCTGCTGTTTGCGTTGCGGATCGGCGGTCTGGGCGGCGCGTTGCAACAATAAATCAGCCAGTTCCACGAACAGCGCCCCGCCCGCATCGCGGAAGGGACGGGTTCGATCCCGCTGATCGGCGGTGATTTCGTGGCGGATGCCCTGCACGTTGATTGCGGCTTGTTGATAGGCCAGCACCGCGCCATCATGGTCACCCCGGCGTTCCAGCAAACGCCCGATCCGCCATTGCCAGCGGTACAGGCTTTCTGGCGCTTGCGCCTGTTGCGCAGCGAATGCCGCCTGCCGGTTCAAAGCCAGGGCATCCGCATCACGCCCGGCATCGGCGGCCATTTGCGCCCGATAGCCCAGGGCATAGCTCAGGCTGCGCTGATCGCCCAAAGTCTTGGCCTGTTCGCCAGCGCTGATGAACAGTTTCTCGGCCTGCTGGCGTTCCGGCGATGAGGGCGGCAATTCCCGCAGCAGTTGCCCCAGCGCCAGCAGGCTGAAAATCTGATCGTGCGACGGCGGCAGCGATTGCGCTGTCGGTAATGCGGCGCGCAACAAGGCTTGCGCCTCGCCGATCTCGCCAACCCGCAGCGCGGCGCGGGGCGGCGTTGATCTGAATCCTGACCCGCAAGGCGGCGTTTTCGCTGGTGGTCAGGGCCGCCAGAGCTTGCCGGTAATAATCTCGCGCCGCCCGATCATCGCCGATGCTGGCGGCGCGGTTGCCCAGGGTATTCAACGCCGTGGCCGCGATCCGGGGATTATTGGCGCGCTGGGCGCTGGCGACGGCCTGTTTAAGCGATTGTTGCGCGGCATCCGGTTCGCCGCTCAACCATTCGGCTTGTCCCCGTGCCGCCAAAATTTCGGCCTGTAAATCTGGTGGCGCATCGGCAGCCAGCGGTTGCGCCTGTTGCAGCATTTGCCGCGCCGCCCGGGGTTGTCCCAAGCCTTGATACGCCTCGGCCATCAGCAACAGCGTCACCAGTCGCCGTTGCCGATGGTTGGCATCGGCGTAAGCCTGGTCGGCGGTTTGCGCTGCTGTAATCGCCTGGGCGAAATCACCGCGCCGTAGCGCCTCGACCGCCTGAGCGTAGGCTTGATCCGCCATTAGCGCGGTTTCACTGGCAGCGACCGGCGGTAACAGCCACCAGAACAGCAGAATCAGGCTGATGATCGTTAGCGCAATCTGATTTCGCTGTGGTCGGCGCAAACCAGGGAAGAATGGAGTATTGAGGGTCATGAGCTGTTTTATCCTCGAATGGTTCAACGATAAACAGGGGCCAAACAGACTCACCGCAGGAATGGATA
>JAAUTD010000228.1 GCA_012031845.1 Synechococcaceae cyanobacterium SM1_2_3 | reverse complement strand
GGCGCTGGCGCTGGGTGCTGCGGGCTGAATGGAAGCCGCGAAATTCCGGCAATCTCTTATCCCATAGGGCTTTCGTTTCGGATTTAAAAACCGTTCGGGGTGAGCCGGTCGAACCCCGTTTTTACCGATGAATGCCCTTCGACCGCTGAGCGTGTCGAAGCGTCAGGGCGAACGGATGGATCGAAAGTCCTGGAATGATGATTCCCGACTTTTGCAGCGGCAGCCCTCAGACGGCGCGAATTTCGGAGGTGTGGGTGATTTTGGCGGTCTGGCCGAGCATGATCGAGGCCGAACAGTATTTTTCCGCCGACAACTGAATGGCGCGTTCGACATGCTTGGGGTTTAACTCCACGCCGGTCAGGATGAAATGAACCTGGATCGCGGTGAACACTTTTGGATCGCTGTCCGCCCGTTCCGCTTCAATCTGCACTTCGCAGCCGCGCACCTCCTGCCGGGACTTGCGCAGAATGTTGACCACATCAATCGCGGTGCAGCCGCCCATGCCCATCAGCAGCAGTTCCATCGGGCGCGGGCCGAGATTATGGCCGCCCAGTTCCGGCGGGCCATCCAGCACCAGAGCATGACCGCTGGGCGATTGCGCCACAAAGGTCATGTCTTCCAGCCAGGTAATGCGGGTTTTCATGCGGACTCCTCGTTCTGAAAATGACTGACGGGCAGGATGCCCGTTCTACCCAAACAGTTCCGCCAGTTTCGCACCGGGATCGGCGGCTCGCATAAACGCCTCGCCGACCAGGAAGGCGTGAACCCCATGTTCGCGCATCAGCGCCACGTCCGCCGGACTGTGAATCCCGCTTTCCGTGACCACGATGCGGTCAGCGGGAATCCGGGGCAGCAGGTTCAGTGTCGTTTCCAGCCGGGTTTCAAAGGTGCGCAAGTTGCGGTTATTGACGCCGATCAAGCGGCAGTCCAGCGCCAAGGCTCGATCCAGTTCCTCGGCGTCATGCACTTCCACCAGCACCGCCATCTTTAATGCTTCGGCTAGTTGCGCCAGTTGCCGCAGAGCGTCGTCGTCCAGCGCGGCGACAATGAGCAAAATGCAATCCGCGCCAATCAGCCGGGCTTCATGGATTTGGTACGGATCGATGATGAAATCCTTGCGCAATACCGGCAGATCGCAGGCGGATCGCGCTTCCTTCAAATAGTCTTCATGGCCCTGGAAAAAATCGCGGTCGGTCAATACCGACAAGCACGTTGCGCCAGCGTTGGCGTAGCTGCGGGCAATATCCGCCGGTACAAACGGATCGCGCAACAGGCCCTTGCTGGGTGAAGCCCGCTTGATTTCGGCGATCACCGCCGACCGACCGAGCGCAATCGTCTGTTCCAGCCGCTCTATAAACGGGCGCGGCGGCGGCCAATCTTCGACCCGCTGCGCCAGTTCCCGCAGGCTGAGCTGGCGGCTGCGTTCAGCAATTTCCTCATGCTTGCGGGCCAGGATTTTTTTCAGAATATCGGACGTATCGCTCATGCCGCCAACTTCTGGGTGACCTGCACAAATTCATTGAGTTTGGCTCGCGCCGCGCCGCTAGCGAGCGTTTCCTGGGCCAACTGGATGCCAGCGCCGATGGAATCGCTCAAGTTGGCTGCGTACAGCGCCGCTCCCGCATTCAGCGCCACAATGTCGCGGGGCGTCCCCGGCTCATTATTCAACGCAGTCAGCAACATTTCTTTGGACTCGGTGGCGGTTTCCACCTTGAGGCCGCGATTGGACATCATCGCCAGGCCGAAATCTTCAGGGTGAATCTCGTATTCCACAATCGCGCCGTCCTTGAGTTCGCCCACCAGAGTGGCCGCGCCCAGCGAAATTTCATCCATGCCGTCCTTGCCCCACACGACCAAAACGTGTTGTGCGCCCAGCCGTTGCATCACCCGCACCTGAATCCCGACCAGATCGGGATGAAACACGCCCATCAACTGATTCGGCGCACCCGCAGGATTGGTCAGCGGGCCAAGGATGTTAAAAATGGTGCGAATACCCATTTCCCGGCGCACTGGCGCGACGTTTTTCATCGCTGAATGGTGATTAGGCGCGAACATAAAGCCGAGACCGGTGGCTTGAATGCAGGCGGCAACCTGTTCCGCTTGCAAATCAATCCGCGCCCCCAAAGCTTCCAGCACGTCGGCGCTGCCGGACTTGGACGAAACGCCGCGATTGCCATGTTTGGCGACCCGCGCACCCGCCGCCGCGACTACGAACATCGCGGCGGTGGAGATATTGAAGGTGTGGGAACCGTCGCCGCCGGTGCCGACAATGTCCACGAAATGCTCATGCGGCGGCGGAACCTGAACCTTGGTGGACAATTCGCGCATGACGGTAGCGGCGGCGGTAATTTCGCCAATGGTTTCCTTCTTGACCCGCAAGCCGGTAAGAATCGCGGCGGTCATAACCGGCGAAATCTCGCCCGCCATGATTTGCCGCATCAGCGACAGCATTTCATCGTAAAAAATTTCGCGGTGATCAATGGCGCGTTGCAGGGCTTCCTGCGCGGTAATGGACATGGCGTTCTCCGCTGCGATTAGAGTTTTTAGGACTTTCGCTTCAGGTTAAAAAAAACCGTTCGGGGTGAGCCTGTCGAACCCCGGTTTTACCGATAAATGCCCTTCGACCGCTGAGCTTGCCGAAGCGTCAGGGCGAACGGATGGAGCGAAAGTCCTGGTTTTATTCAGTGCCGGGTGAGGAAATTACGCAACAAAGCGTGGCCGTGTTCGGTCAGGATCGATTCCGGGTGGAACTGCACGCCTTCCACCGGCAGAGTCTTATGGCGCACACCCATGATCTCATCCATCTCGCCGTCCTGCGTTTGGGTCCATGCGGTGATTTCCAGACAATCCGGCATAGTGGCCTGGTCAATCACCAGAGAATGATAGCGCACCACAGTAAACGGATTGGGCAGATCGGCAAACACGCCTTGACCGTTATGGTAGACCTCAGAAGTTTTACCGTGCATCACCTGACCGGCGCGGACGATGTGACCGCCAAAAGCTTGGCCGATGCTCTGATGACCGAGGCAGACGCCAAAGATGGGAATTTCACCGGCAAAGCGTTCAATCGCCGCCAGCGAGACGCCCGCCTCATTAGGCGTACAGGGACCGGGCGACAGCACGATGCGTTGCGGGCGCAATTCGGCGATTTCAGCGGGCGTGATTTTGTCATTGCGGAACACCTGCACGTCTTCGCCCAGTTCGCCCAGATACTGCACCAGGTTGTAGGTAAAGGAATCGTAGTTATCAATCATGAGCAGCATATCGCGGCTATCCTTTTGTTTTGTTCGCTTTCAGTTCAATCAGATTATTGACCCATAAATTCGTTGGCTAATCTCACTTTCCAATCCTGCATCAAAACCAGATCACATTGCACTGTGGTTCCGTCGGAGACAATCAGTTCGAGTCCGCCCAAGGGTGATGCGTGTTCGATAGCGTAATGGCTGGAGATGAGTTGCAGAACGGCTTTTTTGTATTCGGTATCATCGCCACCCTTGCCGGCTAAATGTTCGCCTTTCATTTCCAGCACGACCAGCCGTTCCGCGCCCGCGCCCTGTTGCAAGGCGAAGATGAAGTCAGGATAAATGTTGTCGCGCCGCCAGCCTTGCACCGCGTACTGCTGGCGGGCGACGTTGCGATGCCACCACGTCAACGCCGCTTCGCCGTCGAGATA
Source organism: Synechococcaceae cyanobacterium SM1_2_3 (assembly GCA_012031845.1). Lineage (GTDB taxonomy): Bacteria > Pseudomonadota > Gammaproteobacteria > Competibacterales > Competibacteraceae > Contendibacter. Next base: position 2,466 of record JAAUTD010000228.1, on the reverse strand, counting down.
GACCGCAATGTTGCGCTCGTCCTGGCTGGAAAAATCGCCTTTGTAAATCGGGGCGAACAGGCTCTTTTCCAGCGGCGCGCCAGTCTTGCCCGCCAGTTGTTCAGCGCCTTCCGGTTCGTAGGTCTCGGTATCGAACCGCATGTGCCAATTGTTGCTGTCAGTTCGTAAGCGGAACTGAATCCGTCCCGCCGTGATCGCGGTGCGGAACACCTTCTCGGCCATGCGATCCCGTTCGCGGTCGAGCCATTTGCGCAATTCCTCAACGATCAGACCGGCCAAAGCGCCCAATTGGTCGGCATCGAAGCCCCGCGCCATCAAACCCGTCAATAAATCACCGACGATTTCGCGGGCGATCCAGGGATTCGGCACGATGTCGGACACCATCCGCACCGCGTAGGCGGGATCGAAACGCAGCGTTTCGCTGCTTTGACCGACTGCTTCGGTAACGATGCGCTCCTGGCCCAAATCGGCCAGCCGGATACGGCGCATTTGCTGTTCGGCGGCTTGGGCATGGTCGGGGATGATCGCGGCCAGCGGGGCGGGATTGACGGTTGACCAGTCCAGTTCAAACAGGATGTCCTGTTCGTAGTCGAGTTCCCGCACGGCGTTGCCTTCCACGCAAAGCACTTGCGGCAGGCAGATTTGAGTCTTGGCGAACTTGTCGCGCCGGGGAATCTTGCGGATGCCGGGCAGCCGTGCGTCATTGCCGTCGCCGCTTTTGATTTCCTTGACCAGATCACCCAGCCCGTCTTCCTCCAATCCTTGCTTGATCGCGGTGACGACTTCCGCCGTCGCCGCGTGATGGGTGATGACGTAGCACTGATCGAGCAGGTCAACGCCGGTTTTTTCGGCGTGGGGCTGGCGCAAAACCGGCCGACCAACTGCGTGAGCGCCTTAAGGTTTCGGCTGGCGGCCAAGGCGCACAGCACATAAGCGAACGGACAGTCCCAGCCTTCCTGTAGCGCCTGTTTGGTGATGATGACGCGCACTCGATTGGTGGGGGAAAGCAGATCAAGGTTTTCCGGGGCGGCCAGATCATTGGTGTCGGCGGTCTTGATCGCGATTTCCGCCTCGTCCATTCCCGCCGTGATCAGCCATGCTTTGGCGTCGAGCGCGTGAATATGGCCGCTGTCGCGCTGTTCCTTGCCGGTGCGCTCCACTTGCGCCAGCAGGATCGGGCGGATATAGCGCCCGCCTTCCGCGTAATGGCGTTGGGCTTCGGCGTCCAGCCGCTTGAGGCGATCCAGCGCCACCGCCAGCGTGTTGCGCCAGTCGGTTCCCTGGCGAGAGTCAAGGTTCAGAGGCATCTTGATCATGCCCTCGCGATCCAGTTCCGTTCCCAGCACTTCGACCAGAATGTTGGCGTGGCGGGCCGCTTTGGGATTGGCGCCGCCCTTGGCCGCTACGTCTTTTGGCGTGGCGGTGAGTTCCAGCACGAAACAGGGATTGAAGCCGTAGAGCGTGGCGAAGGCCAATTCTGAAATGGCCTTGTGGCCTTCATCCATAACCACGACGGGCCGAATCAGGCGCAAGGCGTTTCCCAGCGAATCCTTGACCAGCGGCCAGAATGCGCCCGCTTCGGCGGATTGACCGTAGGCGTCGAGATTGGCGGTCTGGGCCAGCGCCAGCCGATGCGCTTCCTGATCGCCTTCCGGCGGGAAAAAACCATGCACGTCGCCGCGATCCTGAAACATCTTCAGGGCTTCGCGGTTTTGCCGGTTGGCGGCTGGCAACATCAGCAGCATGACGCATAGGTGGCATTCCATATCGCGGGCATCCAGCCGGTCGGCCTTTTCCAGCAGCTTGACCCGTCCGGCAGCGGTCTTGTCGAGCAGTTGCCGATAGGGATGCTGGCGGTCACTTAGTTGCCGCTTGGTTTGGCTGTAGATCGCTTCGTTCGGCACGATCCACAGCACGAAGCCAGTGTTTTGCCCAGATAGCGCCCAAAAATGCGGGAGAGTGCAGAAACCGCCAGCCAGGTTTTACCACCGCCCGTGGGCACTTTGAAAACGGCATTGGGCACGGGGCGGTCAATGCCGTCCCGGCGCGGCGAATAGGGAATGTTGGATCGTGAAAGCGGGAGTTGACCCGCCGTATGTAGAACCGCCCACGTTTTGGCTGGAAAGTCAGGGATTTCAAGCCCAAGCTCCGGTTGTTGCCGCGCCAGTTCCGCAATGCTGTCCGCTCGTTTCTTCTGGGCTGAAAGTTCGGTCAAATAGCTCTCAAAGACCGTCAGCACCCGCGCCTGATAATCGAGATCGCGCATGGGCGTTTCAACCGTATTCGGGTGATAGGCTGAGATTCTGGCTGCCACGATCCAGCGTGGGAGCGAGAATGGCGGTCTGCTTGTGGAAGCGGCTTAGCACTGTAGCGATCCTAAATGGCTTGTTAGTTTTCTTCAATCGCCCTCTCCCCCAACCCCCTCTCCCGCACGCGGAGAGGGGGAGCGCGTCAGCGCGGGGAGAG
>JAAUTD010000021.1 GCA_012031845.1 Synechococcaceae cyanobacterium SM1_2_3 | reverse complement strand
CGTTGAACCGCAAAAAAAAACCTGCGCTAAATCCGTGTGAACTGCGGATCACTCTTGACCCGATGCTTGGCATGATACGAGTTGGCTCTGGCTATTTAGGAGTCATCTTGAGCTAAATTTCTCAGAGCATCACGAAAGGAGAGAAAACTGGGAGACTGGTTTTGATTGATGTCCATACACTGCGCTATATTGCAGGCCCATATCCGCTTTTGCTCAAGGCGCTGAACACCAAGTTTTTTCAAGGCTTGCGATCCACCAGGATAAATTGCATCAGCAAGCTTTTCCCATGTTCCACACTGCGAATCCTGAATGTATGTGTTGAGAACAGCGTCATTTGCATCGGGATAAGCTTTTTTTAGAGCCACTCTATCCCCAAAATACCATGCTTCTAATTCCTCTATTGCTATCCTGAATTTGCATTTCGGTGGGGGATGACAATGTTCCAGCAAGCTGGCCATTTCTTGCTTGAATGCTCTGCAATCCGTTCGGTCATCAAGATCAACCAGGATAATCACAGCTTGATCATCTTGTAGTGACTTGCCATAAGCTCTCAATTTTGATGGCAAATTATGTAGCAACGTCGGGTCTTTTTGGTTGGGCTTGGCCGCAGGATTAGTCGGTAGTCGGCCTACTCCTCGGTGCTTATGAATGCGCCATGTATGTGGATTCCTATATTCTCCAAGGATTTTGGTCAATAAAGGTTCTAAGGCAGTCCGCTCACATTGGCCTTCAACAAGTATCTCGAAGTGCATATTTACCTCGGATCCAGATAATCACTGTACCAAAGACTTCCGAGCAACTGCCCTTCTTCAACCATGCTCTTTACAATCGGATCCTCGCTTGCCCTTGTTATCGTGGAAAATCCATCTTTACCTTTCTCCAAAACCCAAACTTCATCAGGGTTAAGCGCATCCACCAAATAAGGTTGGTGGGTGGTTATAAAAATCTGTGATCGATCCTTTTTCCAGTGGCATGCTCTCGAAATTCTATCGCTAATGTTTCTAGCAATTTATGATAAAGGCCATTTTCTGGCTCTTCGATACAAATGAATGGCGGAGGCATGGGGTCTTCAAGAAGCAAAAGGTAAGCAAACACTTTCAACGTGCCATCCGACATCTGCATATGGGTAAAAGGCGATGAAAACCCTTTATCCTTGAATAGCAAATATAGATTGTTGGAGTAGTCATCTTTATGCCATGTTATTTCTCCAATTCCAGGAATTTTTCAGAGATTCTATTTAGAATTTTCTTGAAGCGATCCTTATGTTCCCGCTCCATGTATTGAACAACATTACCAAGATTATCCCCTTCAACATTAAGGTGTTTTTGTGGCCCAGCTTTGGGTAACTCCCTGGCTGAGTTGGGGCTGAAATAGCTGAGATACCAACCCTCAATAAACCGTCTGAAGGCTGAAATTCTAGGATGTTGTTTCAATGCTCCAATGGTAGCAATCCCCAACTTGCATTTATCATCAAGCTCTATTTCCTCATAATCTGAACTTTCTTCAGCTAGATCCGAATTTTTCAGTGCTTTAAACAAATCGTTTAAATCAACCGCTTTATCATCTTCATCAATTTGTTTACCTTCAGCGTTTTTTTTTCCAAACAACCCCTTTTCCACTATTTAGAATAAGAAAAGAGTAAGGTCTCCCATGTTTCTGGCTTAATCGACGCTGACGCAATCGCTCCTTTTCAACGTAAAGTCGTCCATATTGATCCTGATTGATGGCAAGTTCGTATGTAATTGGGCGAGAGTTCGCATCTTGTTTATAATAAATTTCAAACTCAATAGATCCTTTTTGTCCCTGAGACCTTATTTTCTCAAATCCGCCGCGCCCTCGGACGTGACAGGCGTCTTCCACACCTAATTTTAAACAATCTGCAATAAACCCAAAAGCATCGAAAATAGTGCTTTTGCCAGAGCCATTTTTTCCAATAACGGCAGTCATAGGCGTCAATGGTTGGGTATCCCGCATTGTCCATAATTTCCCAAGCGTTATATTCCTTATCGCACCGTAATTTTTAATTTTGAATCCTTCAATAATTGCCATAAAGACCCCTTAAAACTTGGTTTATGCCACTCTTTCTCAATCCTCTGTACGCAGATTTCGCAGATTTTCCGAAAAAGAATCTGCGTTAATCTGTGTAATCTGCGGACCACTCTTTACCCGATGCGGCGCGTGATACGACTTGTCCGGGTCTTCCAGCAGAATGCGCGGCTCCAATCGAGGCCGGTTCTCCTTGCCAATCCAGGTGAGTTCGAGTTTTTGGTTTTTCATGCCCTATTCCCACGCCGCCAAATCAGCGCGAATCAAGCGGATCCGTTGCAATATCGCCTCCCGTTTCAGATTAAAAACGACCATGCCCAGGGTAATCACCGTGCCCAAGCCCAACAGAATCAGCGCCCGGCTCAAATTCTGTTCCGGGTAGAAGCGTAGCAATTGCCCAATCACATTCAGCACCAGAAACGCGACGCCAGCATAGAGAAAAGCGCGAATCCGCAACGCAATACCGGCCATAATCCCGATAAACGCCAGCCCTAACGCCAGCACAAAGACGCCCAATTCAGGTCGCAGAAATACATCCAGTCCGGCTCCGGCATAAAGCAGACTTAATGCCGCCAGTCGCGCCCATTCAATACCTTTGGCCGTAGCTCATGGCGATGCAAATGCAATAGCGCCAATACAGACACTGCCGCCGGCACAATCGTTAATTGCCAGAGTCCATAACGTCCAGCCCACACCGGCGCCCATAAATAAATCGCGCCATTCAGCGCCAGCACGCCCAAATACAGCGGCAAGGGATTACGCAGCGTCCCCGCCAGCGACAGATACAGCACCGCTGCCGCCAGCAAAGTTCCGCCCGCCCACGGTGAAGCCAATTGCCAAGGAACGGTTGCCAGCGCCAATACCGGCAGCAACAAGGCCAAGCGATACAACGGTTTTGCGCCGGTGAATTGATGCAGCAGGAACGCGACATAGCCCGCCGCCATCAGCGCAGCGGTGTCGCCGACCGTAAACGGCGTCAATCCCAGTTCGATCAACCGCCCGTAGCTTGCCAATACGCCGATCAATAACGCCGTTGCATAAATCCAGTTCGGCTCATCCGGTCGCCGCCAAACTCGCCTTAGCGTTAATCCGGCCAACATCAACAACGCCGCGCCTGCCGCCAGCGAATCGGCGGCTCTGCCGAAATGCCAAGGCGACACTCCCCAACCGCTCTGATAGGCCAGCACCGCGTAGCCGTGCAGCGCCAGCCAACCGCCGCTGAACAATAGCAGTCGTGGAATCAAGCCGTTGATGACCGTTTCCACTTCGCACCACCGATTAAACCGATCCGAATCCGTTTCAGAATCCATCGTGCTTAACCAAAGGGTTAGCCGCTGCCGGATGACTATGAACACCAGCATCAGCGCCACCGTTTGCGCGGCGTACCAAGGCGCTACGCCAATCAGCGGCGTCCAGGCGAACCCGGTCGCGCCCACCAGCCAGACGGTGTAACTGCCGGTCAGCGCCAGAAAAAGCCTACTTTCAGCCAGATAGGTTCATTGCGCCACCCGCCTTGCGCCACGGTCACCGCCGCCAACGCCAGCACTGTGACTGTAACCACCGTTCCGCTGAAATCCGGCGTGATGAACAGCAATACCACGCTGATCGCCGGTAAAAATAGCAACCAGAATTGCAACGCCGCATTCCATAACTCCGACCGGCGCAGGCCATAGCGCCAAGCCAGCAACAAAGCGCCATGCCACGCCACCGCCGCCAGCGGCAGCCAAATCAACGGCGCGACCCAATCCAGCAATGCGGCAACGACCGCCGCGCCCAGCGCCAATAACAGGACTTGCGCGGATAGTTTTCCTGGACGAAGTTTGAACGCATGACCGGTGGTCGCCGCCAGCAATAACGCGGAAACCGTCAGCGGCCAGGATAAATTCACCGCTGGCGCCAATTGCCACAGCAACGCAAATTCCAGCATCAGCAGTTGGGCCAGCAACAGAATCAGCGCAATAAAGGGCATCCAGAACAGTGGCGCTTCCAACTCGCGCTGCCGCCAGCACAGCCGTTGCGTCAACCACGGGCCATAGCGCCGCCACAGCGGAATCAGCAGAAACAACAGATTCAGCCAGATCAGCGCGGTTGCTCCTTCACGGTCATGACTTGCGGCCAAACCACTGGCGGTTAGCGCCGCCACCGCCAGCCAAGCCATGCCCCACCATGCCGTATTGCGCAATAACAGGAACAGATACAGCGCCAATCCGGCCAGCGCCACGGCGAGCGACAATTCCCCTGCCATCCATCCCGCCACACCGCCGATCACTACGCTGATCAATCCCAACAGCGGCCATAACGTCGCCGATACCGCCCAATCCGGCCAGCGCACATTGCAGCGCGGCAACAGCAGATTGCCGCCGCTCCACAGCGCATATCCCCACAGCATGGCGATGAGCGCGGCATCGCGCAGATCAAGGTTGAACTGCGCCGCCAGATTCCAGACCAGGCTGCTCAACAATAACGCCAGTCCCAGCCCGCGCCATTCCGCCGCCTGCGATAAAGGCCGCGCCACTGGAAACAGGGCAATACCCATCAACAGCAGCAAACCGGGCAACAGCGGATCGGCAACCAATGCGCCCAGCACTGCGCCGACCAGCGTCAGCCCGTACAGCAACCCGCCCATTCGCTGCAACGGAATCCGCCAGTACGCCAGCGGCGCAGCCCGTTCCTGCTCCAATCCAAGCGCCGCCAGCGCCATGATCAAGCTCAACAGCACATTGCTGAGTGGTTGACCCAAGCCCAATAGCACCGTCGCCGTCAGCCACGCGCCGGATAACCAGACACCCATCGTCAGCGTGATCAATGCCGCATAGGCATGGGGACTGGAACGGTAACGCCAGCCAGCCAACACAAATAGCAGCAGGCTCAGCGCCAGCATTGGCGCAAGTTCCGGCGTTGACCAGCCCATCGGCCATCCCAGCAACGCCAATCCCGGACTGGCCGCAACCGTGATCGCCGCAATCGCCAGTGCGCAGCCGTGTATGCTCCGTTCCACCTGTCGAGCGCCGCCCGATCCGCCCGGCACGGTAAAGCCCATCAGATGCGCCAGCCGCCAAACCGGCGGTTTTGCCAGCACAACAACCGTCCATCGCCACGCCAGCAGGGCATACAAAACCGCCGCCGCGCCCAGCCACGGTACGCCCAATCCAAACCGTTCCAAGCCAACCAGCAGTCCCGCCAAGCCCAGCAGCATTGGCACAGCCACCCAGCGGAACCGGTGAAAATGGCCGATCAGCAACAGTCCACTCGCTACCGCCAGCACGGTCGTCAACGGCCAATGCCACGCCAGGCTATTCTCCAGCAGCCGCAAACTCAGATGCGCTAGTCCGACCGTCCACAACAGCGCCATCGCCTGTTCCAGCGGGGCGCGGATCAAATCCGATACTGAACGAGCTTCCAGCCCGTTTTCCACAGTCAGCAGGACTTTCGCTTCGGATTCAAAAACCGTTCGGGGTGAGCCTGTCGAACCCCGTTTTTTTACCGATGAATGCCCTTCGACAGGCTCAGGGCGAACGGATGGAGCGACATGCCTAGTCAGATCAACCCGCCGCCGCCAATCCAGCCGCCACAGCAAGCCCCAAAGCGCCATCACCAGCATAAATTCGCCCAGTCCCGTGCCCGGTGCGGGGAAATAGCCGCGTTTGATCAGGACGCCAACGCCGCCCGCGCACGCCAAAACGCCGTAGAACAACGCCTGCTGCCGCAAACCCAGACTCAGCCACAGCAGCAAGCCACCCGCCAGCGCCAGTAACAGGATCGGCTCGATCCGTCCAAGCGGCATCGTCAACAGCGTCATTCCACAGAGCAGCAAGGCCAACGAGATATTCAGCAACGCGCTGGCGATCCAGACGTTGCGGCTGATGGGCGATTGCCGCCGGTCATGCAGACCGAGCGCGGTCCATAACCCCGCCAGCACCAGCATTGCAAACGCGGTTCGTATTTCCCAACTAAACGGTAAACCCGCTGGCGCATAACCGATTGCCACTAATGCAAAGCGGCAACCGCGCCATCGCCATAAGCCCAGCGCGGATCGGCATCCGGCAAGGTCAGCGCCAGCCGCACCGCGCCATAACTCAATAGCGCCGCCATTGCTGCCGTTGCAAAACCGAGCCAACCTGGCGGCGTTGCGAGCAAACTCCACAAGGTCAAACCGGCCAGCAGAGCGCCAAAAACCGTCAGGCATTGCAGCGCGATAGCGCGGGAGCGGGAACTGGCCCAATGGCATAAAGCCAGCAAGGCCAACAATCCCGGCACACTGGCGAGGCCATGCCATGCGGGCGGCAACACATTCAGCAGGCCGAATCCGTACAGTCCGGCCATGCAACCGAGCCACAGATACAGCGGCGGCAACGTGCGATAACGCCAGGTCATCCAGCCGTACAGCATTGCGCCAAGCGCCAGCGTCACGAGCGCCGTTGGCGTGGTTTGCAGCGCGACAGCAACCGCAACCGCTGACAGTCCGTACAGAGCAAAGCTGAACTGTGACAGGAAGGCGTACTTCTTGACCCACTCCTTGAGCGCGGCATCCACCGGGAACAATAGCCCGCACAACGCCATCAGGAACGGTCCCGCATACCCGGCGGGCAGCGGTTCCGGCCAAATCCAGGTCAGGTGAACAAAGGACACCACTGCCGTGTAAACCAGCAATCCGGCGGCGTAATAGGTCGTCCACTTCTCATCAATAAATAGCCGTTGCAGCCATTCGCGGGTAAACGTGCGCAGCGCATAGCCGAGCAATCCCAGCAGCAGTACATGCACCGCCGCCAGTCCGCGCCAATCCGGCGCAAACTCCGCCAGCGGCGCGATCACCTGCACCGCCGCCAGCGCCGTCAACAAGGGCGGATAGCGCCCCATCAGCGCCCGATCCATCAAGCCGCTGGACAACGCGGCGATCCAGGCGAACGCCGCCAGCGTCGCCGCCACGATCAGGGCATTCACGATCAACAGCCCGGCATCGCCGCCGCTGGCCGACACCAGACGAACCGCAACCGCTAAATCCAGCGGGGCCAGCAACATGCCAAGGGTCAACAACACGCTGCTGGCGACTACCAACTCTGGGCGATTGCGGCGGAACTGATACCCGGCCCAAATCAGGAACGCCGTGGCGCCGGACAGGCTGGCGAATACTACCAGCGCGTTGATCAAGCCGCTGGTATTGGCGATGAGAAACAGCGCACCGGCGATAAAGCAGAACCCGCCGATAAACCAGCCGATGTTTTGCGCCAGAAACGGCGCGATCAGAGTGGGCCAACCGGATAAGGTCTGTAGCACCTTTTCCAGCGGGCTGGGAATCGTTGGCCGCCAGTCATCCTCAACAAGGGGAGCAGGTTCCTCCCGCACCACTCTCGGCTTGATCGGCTCGATTCTTGGCGGCGCTTTCGCTAACAAAGTGGGCAAAGGCGCAGGAGGAGATACGGGGGGAATTTTCCCGGTGTCACCATCCACTTTTGGCAAAGGTGGGTTGGAGGGATTTTGGGGCGTAACCCAAGGCAGCCCTTTGACTTCGGCTTCCTCCTTTGCCAACGAATCCCCCCGGCTTCGCCACCCCCCTTTGGCAAGGGGGCAGGGGGATTTCACCCCCCTTTGCCAAAGGGGGGCAGGGGGGATTCTACCCGCGACGCCTATTGCCAACTCACCACGTCCTGATTTTCACCGTCGCCGCCTTCGGCGTTGTCCGCGCCGAAAGAAAACAGATCGAAGGCGCCGTGCTGACCGGGCGAGCGATATTGATAGTCGTTGCCCCAGGGGTCTTTGGGAATGATGTTTTTGCGCAGATAGGGGCCATTCCAGCGGTTAGCGCCGCTGGGCTGTTTCACCAGCGCGTTCAAACCCTCGTTCGCATTGGGATAGCGGCCCATGTCCAGCCGGAACGCATCCAGCGCGGTGCTAAAATCTTCAATTTGCAGCTTGGCGGCCTTGGAATTGGCTCCACCCAGATACTTGATCACCTGTGGCCCCACCAGGCCGGCCAGCAGACCGAGAATCACCAGCACTACCAGCAGTTCAATCAGGGTGAAGCCGTTCACCCGGCGGAAAGTTTGTTGAAATGTCATGGATTGCATACCCAAAAGTTGTGTAATCAAAATCCCCCGCGCTTCGCTTGCCCCATTTGTCAAAGGGGTATGGAGATTTGGTAACCGGCTTATTCAAAAGGCCAAATCATTCAGGCTGAGAATCGCCACCAGAATGGACATGATGATCGCGGCGATAACCACGCCCAGCCCCAGAATCAGCGCAGGCTCCAGCAGCGTCAGCAGCCGTTTGACAGCGGTTTGCACTTCGCCGTCGTAGGTATCGGCCACTTGCAGCAGCATTTCCTGCAACTGGCCGGTTTCCTCGCCGACTCGAACCATTTGCACCGCCAGCTTGGGAAAATCGCCGCTTTCCGACAAGGGATCCGCCAGTCCGCGCCCACTTTTGACCTGTTCGGCCACATCGCCCAGCGCCCCGGCCAGCACTCGATTGGTCAGAGTTTCCCGCACAATGGTCAAGGCGTTCAACAGCGAGACGCCATTACCCAGCAAAGTGCCCAGGGTGCGGGTCAATCGGGCGGTTTCCACCTTGGCAATCAGATCGCCGAACAGCGGCAGCCGCAAAAACCAGCGATCCCAGCGCATGCGGCTTTCCGACTGGCTCAACTGCTGGCGCATTGCCGCCGTTAATACCCCAATCAGGATGACGCCGACCCACCAGTAATAGCGTAAGCCGTCACCGGCTGCGATCACGATCTGCGTCGCCAGCGGCAGGGCTTTACCGGCATCGGCGAACAGCCGTTCAAACTGCGGCACCACGAAAGCCAGCAAAAGAATCACTGACAGCGCCGATACCGACAGCAGAATCAGCGGATAAATCAGCGCCGAACTCACCGTGTCCCGCAAGGCTTGCGACCGCTCAAGAAATTCGGTCAGCCGCTTTAACACCACTTCCAGCGCCCCGCCGGTTTCGCCCGCCCGGATCATATTTAAATAGAAGCGGGAAAATGCGACTTGCGCTTCCAGCGCATCAGCCAGATTGGCTCCGCCGCGCACTTTTTCCTGCACCCGTTCGACCAGCGCCTTGCTCGGCTCATCGTCAGTGACGCCGATCAGAATGGTCAGCGCCCGATCCAGCGGCATCCCGGCGTTGAGCAGGTTGGATAACTGCTGGGTCAGCAGCATGATGGCCTTTCGCGAGAGTGTCCGACGCTGGCTGAACCAGGGCTGACCGAGACGGACGCCGAGCCAACCGCCTTTGGCCTCAGCCACCGACAAAGGAAGCAGACCTTGATCGCGCAGGCGTTCAATCGCGGCTTCCGGCGATGCCGCTTCCAGTTCATCGCGCAAGGTTTCGCCCGCCGCATCCACAGCTTCATAACGGTAGCGCGGCACGTTAAGCCTCCTGCTCCTGCTGCGTGGTCACCCGCAACACTTCCTCGATAGTCGTCAGACCGGCGACCGCCTTGCGCAAACCGTCCTCGTACATGGTGTCCATCCCTTCCTGTTGCGCGGCGGACTGCAATTCGCTGGCGTCAGCATGTTTCAGCACCAGCCGCCGCAACGGATCGCTCATCACCAGAAACTCCATGATCGCCGCCGCCGCGATAGCCCGTACCGCCGCAGTGTTCGCAGCCGACCGGCTTATATAAGGTGATTTTGCTCCCCTCGCCCCCTGGGGGAGAGGGGTTAGGGGTGAGGGGTTTATCACCCGTTTCGCTGAAGCGATGCAGGCGCATTTCCGTAACCAGTTCCGGCAAGGCCGGATAGGGCTGGCGGCAATGCGTACAAAGCAGCCGCACCAGACGCTGAGCCAGAATGCCGCTGATGGTGGAAGTCAGCAGATAATCGTCTACGCCCATGTCCAGCAGGCGGGTAATGCTGCCCGCAGCGTCGTTGGTATGCAGGGTGGACAGCACCAAATGGCCGGTCAGCGCCGACTGCACCGCGATCCCGGCGGTTTCCAGATCGCGCATTTCACCGATCATGATCACGTCCGGGTCCTGGCGCACGATGGCGCGAAGCGCATGAGCGAACGTGAGATTGATCTGCGGCTTGGCCTGAATCTGATTGATCCCTTCCAACTGATATTCCACCGGGTCTTCGACGGTCAGAATTTTGCGCTCCGGGGTATTGAGCGTTTGCAGTGCGGTATACAGCGTGGTGGTTTTGCCGCTGCCGGTCGGCCCGGTGACCAGCAGAATGCCGTGCGGCAACGCCAATATCTCGCGGAATCGCTTGAGTGTGCGCGGGCTGAACCCCAGCACTGCGAAATCCAGCACCACGCTGGCCTTGTCCAGAATCCGCATCACCACGCTTTCGCCATACAAGGTCGGCACGGTGGACACGCGCAAATCAATTTCCTTGCCTTGCGCCCGCAACTGAATTCGCCCGTCCTGTGGCAAGCGCCGCTCGGCGATGTTCAATTTCGCCATGATCTTGATACGGGAAATCACCGCCGCTGACAGACGCGACGGCGGCGATTCCACTTCGCGCAATACGCCGTCTACTCGATAGCGAATCTTGAGCCGGTTCTCGAACGGTTCAATGTGAATATCCGAAGCCCGCGATTCGACGGCGCGGGCGATCATTAGATTAACCAGGCGAATGACCGGCGCTTCGCTCGCCAATTCCTTGAGATGCTGAATTTGCTCCTCGTCGGTGAGGTCGTCGGCCAGACCGATGGAATCCACAATCTGGCCCATCGCCGACCGCCCGCTGCCATACAGCCGCTCAAAGGCGACTTCGAGTTCCGACGGAATCGCCACTCGCGGCGCAATCGGCTTGCCGGTCGCCAGCCGCAGGGCGGTCAGCACATAGTCATCGGTCGGGTTCGCCATCGCCACGGTCAAGCCCTGCTCGTCCTCGAACAGCGGAATCGCCCGCGACTCCTTAAAGAAGCGCGGCGACACCGCGCCATTGGTGACGGGCGCATCGGGATAATCGGCGGGCCGCACCAGCGGCAGATCTAATTGCGCCACCAGCGCCTCGGCCAGATCGCGTTCTGACACCAGACCGAGCTTGACCAGCAGCGTATCCAGCGCCTCGCCGCTGCCTTCGCGCACCCGCTGAGCGCGTTGCAGATCGGCAGGGCTGAGTTTCTGGCATTCAACCAGCAGCGCGCCCAGATCATTCGGCATGGAGCGTCGCCAACATCGTGTGCAGACCATCGCGCCACGGTCGCGGCTGGAGGCCAAAGCGGAACGCCAGCCGGGAACTGTCCAGCACCGAATTGGCCGGGCGGGCGGCAGGCGTCGGGTAATCAGCCGTAGTAATCGCGGTAATGGTTTGCGCCCGCAGATTTTCAAATTCCCGCGCCTGTTCAACAATGGCGCTGGCGAACCCATGCCAGGTCGTGGCTGGCGCACCGCAATAGTGGTAAGTGCCCCAAGCGCCGTTGGCGTCCATTTCGGCGCTGCGCCCGGCCAGATTGAGCAGCGTATCGGCGATGTCGCCGGCGTAAGTCGGGCAACCGGCTTGATCCGCCACCACCCGCAATTCTTCCCGCTCCCGCGCCAGCCGCAACATGGTTTTAACGAAGTTGTGGCCGTGAATGCCGAATATCCAACTGACCCGCAAAATCAAATGGCGGGGTAAAAGCCGCTGCACCGCCGCGTCGCCTTCAGCTTTACTCTGGCCGTACACGCCCAGCGGCGCAATCGGATCGTCTTCTATATAGGGGCCGGGCTTGTCGCCGTCGTAAACATAATCGGTGGAAATGTGCAGCAGCGGGATATTCAACCGGCGGCAGGCGGCGGCCAGATGCGCCGGGCCGTCGCGATTGACGGCAAATGCCCGTCCTGACTCCTGCTCGGCCTTGTCCACAGTGGTATAAGCGGCGGCATTAATCACTACATCCGCGCTGCTGGCCGCCAAGGCTTTGTCCACAGCGGAAGCATTGCTGATGTCCAGCTCCGCTTGACCCCACGGCAGCACTTCATGGCTGAACATGTGCGCCCGCCGGGTCAATTCCCAACCGACCTGACCGTTCGCGCCGAGGATAACAATCCGCATGATTCTGTCCTTTTGCAAGCGATGTGGTTTGCAATAACCGTTTCAAATGGCTTTCGCCAGCCGCGCCAGAATACCGACGATCAGCGTGGTTTGCAGAATGCTGACGCCAACGACCCAGCGAATCAGTTCCGCCTTGGTTTCAGCAATGACCCGATGGGTTTCAGCAATATCCTTTTTCATCTCGGCGCGTAATAGATCTATATCCCGCTTTAACTCTATCCGCATCAATTCAATATCGCGGCGCAGATTCGATTCATGCTCGCTGACCTGCTGTTGAGTCGCCAACTGTTTTTCCACCACTTCAGCCAAGGCGCGAGCCTGGGTTTCAGCCTGCTGATCAGTAAAACCGCCTGCCTTTAATTTGGTCGCATAATCCAGCGTGTCCAGAACAATCGTACTCATGGCTGACCCTGATAAATTGGCAGATTCTCAATTGTTTGCTCGGCCAGGCGCGGATTAGCCTGATCCTTATTGGATAGCGCCACTTCGCGCAGCGGCCAGTCAATCCCAATCGCCGGATCATCCCAGGCAATGCCGCGCTCCGACGCCGGATGGTAGTAATCGGTGCATTTGTAGAAAAAATCCGCCTCGTCCGACAGCACGCAAAAACCATGAGCGAAGCCGGGCGGAATATACAACTGGCGATGATCCACATCGTCCAGCACACAGCCATACCAGCGCCCGAAATGCGGCGAACCGCGCCGAATATCCACAGCAACATCAAACACCGCACCGCGAGTCACCCAAACAAGTTTGCCCTGCGGCTGGATCAACTGATAATGCAGCCCGCGCAACACGCCCCGACGTGAACGGGAATGGTTATCTTGGACAAAGCGATCCGGCATTCCGCTGTCGTGGTAACGAGCGGCCTGATACGTTTCCATGAAGAAACCGCGCTGATCGCCAAATACTTTCGGCTCCAGCAGCAGGACGCCCAGCAAGCCGGTATCAATCACCTTCATCAATGCACGCCTCCCCGCTCCAGCAATTCCAGCAAATAGTGACCATAACCGCTTTTCGCCAGCGGCGCGGCCAGTTGCGCCAACTGTTCATCATTGATGTAGCCCATTCGCCAGGCGACTTCTTCGGGACAGGCGATTTTCAAGCCCTGCCGCTGTTCGACCACCTGCATGAAGTTAGCCGCCGCCAATAAGGATTCATGAGTGCCGGTGTCCAGCCAGGCGTAGCCGCGCCCCATCACTTCGACATTGAGTTGGCCGCGCTCCAGATAAATCTTGTTCACATCGGTAATTTCCAGTTCGCCCCGCGCCGAGGGCCGAATGGATTTGGCGACGTTAATCACTTCGTTATCGTAGAAATACAGACCCGTGACGGCATAGCTGGATTTGGGCTGTTTAGGCTTTTCTTCAATGTCCACCGCTCGACCCTGTGCATCGAAACTCACTACCCCGTATTGCTGCGGATCGCGGACGTAATAGCCGAATACCGTGGCGCCCTGCTGGCGGGCGGCGGCGCGGCGCAACATCGCCGACAAGCCCTGTCCATAATAAATGTTATCGCCGAGGATCAGACAGGCCGGATCGCCGCCGATAAAGGATTCGCCGATCAGAAACGCCTGCGCCAGCCCATCGGGACTCGGCTGCACCGCGTAGTGAAAATTCACCCCCCAACGGCGGCCGTCGCCGAGTAAATTCTGATAAGCGTCTCGGTCGCGGGGCGTGGTGATAATCAGGATGTCGCGAATGTCGGCCAGCAACAGGGTAGCGACCGGGTAATAAATCATCGGCTTGTCATAAACCGGCATCAACTGCTTGCTGACCGAAACCGTCAGCGGGTGCAGACGAGTGCCGGAACCGCCGGCGAGAATAATGCCTTTATAGCGCATGATGGAGGAGTAGACCGGTGAGGTTGCGGAAATGTCACAGTGTCAGGACTTTCGCCCCATCCGTTCGCCCTGACGCTTCGACAAGCTCGGCGGCCTAAGGGCGTTCATCGGTTAAAAACAGGGTTCAACAAGCTCGCCCCGAACGGTTTTTGAATCCGAAGCAAGAATCCTGAGTGTTTATCACTGAATCTTAACTGCTTTGCCGGAAAGCTGAACAGTCATTTAACATGACGGCGGAACGGGTAACATGACGGCGGAACGGGTGTCCGGCCCGTTCGCTCATCGATATCCGTCCGTGCTTCACCGGAATTCTGCCCATGATCCCCCTCATTGACAGCCACAGCCATTTTGATGACGCCCGCTTTAATAATGACCGCGATGCGGCCTATCAGCGGGCGCGACAGGCTGGCGTTGAAACCCAGGTCGTAGCGGCGGTCAGCGCCGCGCTCTGGCCAAAGCTGAAAGCGGTTGTCGCCGCCTATCCGGGTTTATGCGCCAGTTATGGCTTGCATCCCGCGTGGCTGGCCGAACATCAACCCGAACATCTGGCGGCGCTGGCCGAGTGGGTGTCTCGTGAACGCCCGGTCGCTATCGGCGAATGCGGGTTGGATTTCTACCTGTCGAATCTCGATCCCGATCTACAAATTGAGTATTTCACCGAACAGTTGCTCCTGGCCCGCCGCCATGATCTGCCGGTGATCATTCACGCCCGTCATGCGGTGGATGCGGTGATCCAGCAGGTGCGACGCTTTAACGGCGTGCGCGGGATGGCGCACAGCTTTTCCGGCAGCGTGGAACAGGCGCATCGCCTGCTGGATTTGGGCATTTTGCTCAGCTTTGGCGGGCCGCTGACTTATCCTCGCGCCAATCGTCTTCGCCATCTGATTCAAAGCCTGCCGCTGGACGGTTTTATGCTGGAAACCGATGCGCCCGATCAGCCGCCCGTCACCCATCGCGGCGAGCGCAACGAACCGGCCTATTTGCCGCAAATACTGGCCTGCGTGGCGGAATTGCGCGGCGCTGATCCTGCGGAAATTGCCGCCGCCGTTAATGCCAACGCCTGCCGCCTGTTTGGAATCGCCGATGACGCATCCCCACGCCCGCACTGAAATTCTGATTGGCATTGATGGTCTGGCGCGACTGCGGGCGGCGCACGTGCTGGTCGCGGGACTGGGCGGAGTCGGCGGCGCGGTCGCTGAGGCCCTCGGCCGCGCTGGAGTCGGTCGCCTGACCCTGCTGGATCATGATGTGGTCGCGCCGTCCAATCTGAACCGGCAAGTGCTGGCGCTGCATTCAACTCTGGGCCTGCCCAAAGTTGAACTCATGGCGGCGCGGTTGCGCGACATTGATCCCACGCTGGAACTGAACCTGATCGGCGATTTTCTACAAGCCAGCGCGGCGGAATCGCTGATCGCCGCCGCCCGCTACGATGCCGTCGCCGACTGCATTGACAGCATCGCCTGTAAAGCCGCTCTGGTGGCGGCCTGTCATCAGTACAATGTAGCGGTATTTTCCGCCCTGGGCGCAGGCAACTGTCTGGATGTGAGCCGGGTGCAGGTGGCGCAGCTCGATCAAACTCAGGTCTGTCCGCTGGCCCGCGAACTGCGCCGCCGGTTGCGACAACTGGATGCGTCGCTCGCGTACCCGGTGATTTATAGCGATGAACTGCGCCGCCCGCCCTTGCCGCATCCACCGCTGGATAGTGACGCGCCCGGTCGGCCACGGGCGGTTAATGGCACGATTTCCTATATGCCAACCCTGTTTGGGACGATGCTGGCCGGATTGATCATTCGCCACCTGCTGCAATAGCGCAGGCATTTGGAACGCGCCATGCCCTATCGCTGCCGTTCGGCAACCCGGTTAGCCCAAACAGCCGATGTCGTGAAAATCCCCACAACTTTAATAGAGCAGCTTGTCGAAGCACTCTGCTAGGCTGCGTAACAGCTAAAGTCCAGCTAAGCTGTTTAGACTTTCGCCAATTGCCCGTTCAATACGGGCTGTGATCTGGTGCTGTACGTTCAAAGCGAAAGCCCTGGTTATAACAATTTCATCATGCCTGACCACTGGCCGGGAGTGCTTTGCCGCCTGGAGTCTTGATGCTGCTTGAACCGGTTGCCCATATTTATCACCGCCCCCTTGATCCCAAGGGTCAGGATTCCCTCGCCAAACTCGCTCGCCAGGTCCAGCCCGGCAGTCGGGTATTGGACTTGGGAACCGGGCCGGGAGTGCTGGGCCGCTATCTGGCCGAGACGCTCGGTTGCACAGTGGACGGCGTTGAAGTTCAACCTGCCGCCGCCGCTGAAGCCGCGCCCTGGTATCGACAACTGCAATGCGCGGATATTGAAACGCTGAATCTGGCCGAGTGCTTTGTCGGCCGTGAGTACGATTTCATCCTGTGCGCCGACATTCTGGAACATCTGCGCCAGCCGGGCGCACTGCTGGATCAAATCACCGGATTGCTGGCCCCGCAGGGCCGCTTGCTGGCCTCAGTGCCGAATGTGGCCTATGCCGGACTCATCGCCGATCTGCTGGCCGGGGAATTTCGTTATCGGCCCGAAGGGCTGCTGGATGAAACCCATCTGCGGTTTTTTACCTATTCTTCATTGCTGCGCCTGCTGCAACAGCATGGTCTGCCAGTGATCGCGGTAGACGCCACGATCTGTGATGTGCGCGAATCCGAATTCTCCGGACGCTATCTCGATGCGCTGCCGCCCGCCCTGCTGCGCGGACTGCTGGGCCGTCCCGATGCGCTGGTTTATCAGTTCATCGTCACCGCAGCGGCGGCGACCGAAGCGGGCGAAACTGCTTCGTTATTGCCGCTGACCAGTCCGCCGCCGGAATTGCGGTTTGCCTGTCAACTGTTCTGGCGTCCCGCGACTGATTCCTACCAAGAGGATGAAAGTAGTGTGGTTTGTGGTCGGCTGGGCGCAGAGCGGCAGATGATCATCTTGCCGATTCCAGCGCGGACGCTCATGCCTGGAGCCTTGCGGCTTGATCTGGCGGACCGACCGGGCTTGCTGCATTTGCATGCCATGACCCTGCATGATCCGTCCGGGCGCTTGCTCTGGGTCTGGGATGGTTGCCGTGACAGTCTGGCGGCGGGAGCGGTGCAACAACTGGCTTTCGCCCAATTACAGCCACTAACCTCTGGGGTAACGGTGTTGCTGACGGATACCGATCCCATTCTGGAATTGCCGGTTCCCGCCCCGGCTCTGGCCGGATTACAGCACGGCGGCGAGCTGCGACTGGATCTGTCTTGGCCAATGTCGCTGGATTATCTGGCGCTGGCGCAGGACTGCGCACCGCGCCGCGATGTTGAGGCGATGCGCGCCGCGCTCACCGAGCAAGTCGCGCAATTGCGCACCGCGATAACCAGGCTGACCGAGCAACAGCAGCAGGCGGCGCTGGCGGCGGCTGGCTGGAACGCCGATAAAACTGAACTGGAGCGACAGTTGACCCTTCAGGCGGCGCATCAGCTTGAACTGGAACAGCAGTTGGCGACGCAGGCAGCCAAGACTGCTGAGTTGGAACAGCAGTTGATTTCGAGTCAAACCCGGCTGAATGAGCAAGCTGCTGAACTCGATCAATTGCGTCGCTCAGGCTGGGAGCGGCTGCGCAACTGGCGGCTGCGCTGGCATGGCTGATGTGGTGGCTGTGCTGACGATTGCCATCGTTGCCTACGCCCCGGATTTGGCGCTGCTGGCGACGGTGCTGACGCATCTGGATCGGGCGTTGCGCCATGCCGACCAGACTGGGCGGCTAACCGCAGCGCATCTGATACTGGTGGATAACGGACCGGGAACGGCCTGGCGCGAGCCGTTGCAGCACATCGTGAATAACGCGGCGCTGTCGGCCCGCGTCGAATTGTTGAGCGGTCACGGCAATGTGGGTTATGGGGTCGGCCATAACCTGGCGCTGGGTCATCACCACGGTGACTATCATCTGATCCTGAACCCGGATGTGCTGCTGGCAGAAGACGCCTTGAGCGCGGGGCTGGCGTTTCTGGCTGAACATCCAGAAGCCGGATTGATCACGCCCGCCGCCTGGGATCAGCACGGTCGGCGGCAATATCTGGGCAAGCGTTATCCTACAGTGCTGGATTTGGCGTTGCGCGGTTTTGCGCCTACGGTTTTGCGGCGACGGTTTCAAACCCGGCTGGATCGCTATGAATTGCGCGAAGCCATCCATGACGCCGTGTTCTGGGACCCGCCTATCGTCAGTGGTTGCTTCATGCTGTGTCGGCGGGCGACGCTGGATCAGGTCGGCGGATTTTGCCCGGAGTATTTCCTGTACTTCGAGGATTTTGATTTGAGTCTGCGACTGGCGGCGGTGACTCGCCTGGTTTACGTTCCCACCGTGCGGATCACTCATTTTGGCGGTCACGCCGCTCGCAAAGGCTTGCGCCATATTGGCCGGTTTATCCGCGCCGCGATCCTGTTTTTCAACCGGCACGGGTGGCGCTGGTGGTAGCGCCGGATTTTTACCCGGACCGTCCGGTGCTGGTGACCGGCGCCAGCGGATTTATTGGCCGCCGAATAATCATGGCTTTGCTGGCGCAACGGGCCAAAGTGCGGGCGCTGATTCGGGCCAGCAATTCAGCGCCGACCGACTGGCGCGATGTGGCAATAGTCAACGCCGATCTGGCCGATGCGGTCGGCTTGGCGCGGGCCTGCGCCGGAATGAACACAGTGATTCACGCCGCCGGGTTTGCTCATGCCGATGCCGCGCACACGCCGGACTTCGCCGCCCGCCACTGGGCGATCAATGCCGAAGGCGCCTTTCGCCTGCTGGATGCGGCAGTTACCGCCGGAGTGGAACGCTTCATTCTTATCAGCAGCGTCAAGGCGGTCGGCGAGCCGGGGCCGCATTGCGTGGATGAAACCTGGGATGCGCTGGCGGAAACGCCTTACGGTCTGGCTAAACGCGCTGCTGAACAGCGGGCGCTGACGGCAGGCCATGAAACCGGATTGCATGTGGTTATTTTGCGGCCGGCGCTGGTCTACGGGCCGGGGATGAAGGGCAATCTGGCGCGGATGATCACAGCGATCCGGCGGAAAAAGTTTCCGCCGTTGCCGGAAACTGGTCAGCGCCGCTCGCGTGGCGGCATGTGGAGTGATGTGGCGCAGGCGGCGCTGCGGGCCGCCGCCGTTGCGGCCGCCGCTGGTCAGATCTATCTGGTCACTGACGGCCAGCCCCGCACCAGTCGAGAGCTGTATGTTCTGATACGACAATCACTGGGCTTGCCGCCACCGCGCTGGTTCGTGCCTGCAAGCCTGCTTTATGCAGCAGCAATGCTGGCTGATGGCGGGCGCGGGTTGATGGGTCAACGGGATTCGCGCTTCAGAGCAATGCTCGACAAGCTGTTGAATGGGGCCTGTTACGACTCGTCCCGTATCGGTCGGGAACTGGATTATCAGCCAACGTGGACTTTTCAACGCTATTGCGAAACGGCATTACAGGAATGGCGCAAATGACCAAAGCACCGATTTTAGGCCGTCTGGCGCAGCCCTTTTCAGTGTGGATGCTGGCGGCGGGCGGCGGCGCAGCGCTGACCGTATTGACGCTGCTGCTGTTCTATTTGGGCGGCGGCCTGACGTGGATCGCGCCGCCGGTCATCATCGCCAGCGAGCAATTGCAACTGGTCAGCGGCCAGGGCGCTAAAACCGCCGTCGGCTTGGAAATCCGCCAGTCTGGCCCACAAGGTTTAGCGGTGATTCAGGCTGGACTCAGAGGGCGCGAGCGGATCGCTATCGCCATTTTTCCTGGCGGATCAGCGGGCTGGAGCCGGGCCGCGAACTGCGGCTGGTGTGGGAAACCTTTGCCGAGCCTGGGGCCACCCGGCAACGCCTGTTGCCGTCCGCTGATCCCGACGGCGGGATGCTGGACTTGAGCGCAGAACCGCACTGGCAGGGACGCATCAGCGGTATCGGCCTGCTGGTGCGCGGGCCGCTGGCAAAGCCGCTGCTGGTGCGCCAACTGGAATTGCGTACGCCGCCGCTGACGACTGCGCAACTGTTGCGCCAGATAGCGCAAGATTGGACTACGTTTGAAAGCTGGAGTCAGCGATCCATCAATTTCACTGCCGGCGCGCCGCTGGATGCGCTGTTTCCACCGGTGGTGACAGTTGCCCTGTGGATCGGTTTCAGCGCACTGCTGTACGCCCTGTTGACCCTGCCCAATTGCGCCGCGCAGGGGGTCGTTCCTTACGCCGCCCTGTTTTTGCTGGGCTGGCTGGCGCTTGATTTGCGCTGGCAATGGGATTTAGGTCAACGCCTGGCGCAAACCATGAACAGCTTCGCGGGCAAGGACGAAACGGCGCGGCGGCTGGCGGCGCTGGATGGCGATTTTTACCGCTTTCTGCTGGACATTCGCCAGCGGTTGCCGCAACAACCGGCGCGAGTGCTGATCGTCAGCAACCATCCCAGTGGTTTTCTGGCAGGCCGCGCCCGTTATCACCTGTTGCCGCATAACAGCTATGCCGGTCTGGCGCAGTTGCCTGATCAGAACCAGGCGCGGGCTGGCGATTATGTGCTGATTCTGGCTCCATTAACCCAGGTGCGTTATGACCGTGAACGGCAGTTGCTGGAACGCGGCGGAGTGCAGTTGCCCGCAGAAATGCTGCACGTCGCTGAAGCAGGCGCACTGTTCCGGGTCAGGGGAGGTTAAGCAGAATGGAATGGATACGGGTGGGTTTGGCGCTGGGATTGCCGTGGCTGGTCGGCGCTCTGTGGTTGCGAGTGCTTTGGCGCGATAAAGCTATGATGGCGGGCGCTTGGCCGCTGTCGCTGGGTTATGGCTATGTGCTGGGCCTGTTGATCGTCACTGTGCTGCTGCGGATGCAAAGTGCGCTGGGATGGCCGCTGAATTTCGCCAGCCCGGCTATTGCCTTGATATTGCTGATGCTGGTCTCTGGCGGGTGGTTGCGGCGATCACCCTCTGTCACCGCGCAGTTGCCCATTGAAGCGCAGGGGCCAGAGACGACAACGCGCTGGCCACAAATCCTGTTTGGGTTGCTGCTCATGGCGCTGGTGGTGAGATTGACCGGATTGGCGCTGGAAGTCTGGTGGCGTCCACTGTATCCGTGGGACGCCTGGACGACGTGGGCAGTGCAGCCACGGGTATGGGCCGAGTTGCAACAGATGGCTCCATTCACCAGTCCGCAACACTGGCTGGCCGATGCCAATGGCTCGGCTTACGCCATTGAAGCCTGGAATTACCCAAAAACAGTGCCGCTGCTGGCGCTGTGGCCGACGCTGGCGTTTGGCGGCTGGAACGAGACCGCCGCCAATCTGCCGTGGCTGGGCTGCCTGCTGGCGCTGGGACTGGGGTTTTACGGTCAGGCGCGAGTATGGGGCGCGTCGCCGCTGATCGCGCTGATTTTTACCTGGCTGCTGCTGTCGTTGCCGCTGCTGGATACCCATGTCGCCCTGGCGGGTTATGCCGACCTGTGGATGGCGACCGTATTCAGTCTGGCGGTCATCGCCTTTATCCAGTGGGCGCGGGACGACGACCCTCGGCAAGGATTCCTGGCGTTGACGCTGGCGCTGGCCGGGCCGCTGATCAAAGTCGAAGGGGCAGTCTGGCTGCTGCTGTTTGCGCCGATGCTGCTGGCCGCCCGGTTGCGCGGTCGACCATTGTGGGTTGTTTCGGGATTGGCAGTGCTCATCGGGGTTGGTTGGTGGCTGATCGGCGGCACCGTGTTCAGCATTCCGGGACTGGGTGAATTTCATCTGACGCCACACCGGATTCAGATTCCTTATATCGGCCAGTTCACCCTAGGTTATCGAGGCAGTTGGAACCCGGTGGTGATGAATTTTCTGGTGATGGCCAACTGGCATCTGCTCTGGTATCTGGCGCTGGCAACGCTGGGAGTGGCCTTGAACTTCGCGATCAGACATGGTTTGGCAGCTTGGCAGCGGACGGAACTGACTTTTGTGGTCGCCAGTCTGCTGGCGTTATTCGTGCTGTTCTTCATGACCGACGCTCAACGCTGGGCTGAGCAATACACCAGCATCAATCGGGTGTTGCTGGATTTCGCCCCGGCCTTCCTGTTCTGCATTCTGACGACATGGGTCGCGCCGCGACCGGCTCCAGTCGCCGGCCAAAACCAGTGTTTAATGGTTGCTATTCTGGATGTCGGTCGAATCCACCGGGATCAAGCCTTGCCAGAAATCGCACTGCTGAGCGCACACTCCAGCCGCCGCTTGCACTGGCGCAGCCAAATCCAGATATGGATCAACATCCGCTGAATAGATCGGCCAGACCACGGCATCACCGCCATTCGGATCGCCAGTGGCGGCGAAACGGGTCCAGTATCCCAGTATGGCCGCTTCCATCGCCAGATCATCTGCGGTCGGCTGGTAATCCGGCGACTCGCGCAAGTGCTGGAACACAAACAGCAATTCGGCGCCGTGCGCCGCGCCGTTCAACTGACCCGCCCGATTATTCAGCGCATGGCGATAAAAGTAGCGATAGACCGGCGCGGTCTGATAGTTGGCTACGGTTTGCGCAATGCGCCGAGCCGGACAGACGAATTGCGAGTCAGTCGTAACCGCAATCAGCGCCTTGCGCGGGGAACCGTAGGCGCTGACCGGATACTGGGTTAATACCTGATCGGCCAAAGCGCCGAACAGGCTGCGAATCGTGGCCTGATATTGGGCCTGACTGAGTGTCAGTGGAACGCCAAAGGCGCTGGTTTCGTCGGCATTGGCGCCGATGACGAAGGGCGCTGGATGATGTTGTCCCTGTTCGATAGTGGTCAGCGGATCGGCGGGCAGCACATAGCCATCCACTGTGGGGCCAAAGGCGGGCGTCACCAGACCCCATCGGTGACACCGCAGACCCATCAGCCGCCGCGACCAGGGTCGCTGCATCCAGTTTTCGGAGGCAATCAGCCGGTTTGCGGGCGCGGGCGCATCCAACCTTGGCGGCAAATTCCTGACCTTGCTTGAGCCGTTCCGCTGCCGATTTGGCGTTGCAGCCGCCGCTCTGCATCAATGCCCGCGAAAACAGGCCCTTTGCCAGCGGCGAAGTCAGCAACATGCAGGTATCCAGCGCCCCCGCCGATTCGCCAAACAGTAGAACCCTCTGCGGATCGCCGCCAAACGCGGCGATATTGCGCTGCACCCAGCCCAGCGCCGCGATTTGATCCAGCAAGCCATAATTGCCAGTCAGCCCTTCCTGGCTTCCGCGACCAGGGAAGAATGCGCCAGAAAACCCAGCGCACCCAGCCGGTATTGAATCGTCACCACCACGACCTGACCGCGTTCGGCCAGCCGCTGGCCGTCGTACATCACGATGCCATTGTGTTCAACAGACGCTGAACCCTGGATATTGCCGCCGCCGTGCATGAAAACCATGACCGGCAATTTTGAGGATTCGGTGGCGCTGATCGGAGTCCAGACATTCAGATACAGGCAATCTTCGCTGCCGAAAGCGGTTCCGTTGCTATCTACCTGTGGGCAGGGCGGAGCGAATGAGGCAGCCTGGCGCACCACGGTCAGCCAGGCTTCGATGGGTTTGGGCGGTTGCCAGCGCAAGTCGCCGGTCGGTGGCATGGCGAAGGGCAGGCCAAGATAGGCCACCGATCCGGCGCGGGTCTGGAAGCCTTCCACCCAGCCCTGTTCCGTCAAGGCGGAGTAAGGCATCGCGTCGGCTTTGTCTCCAGCGGCGGCTGGCGTTATCGCGCTGGCGTTCATTGCGAACGCCAGACCCAGCAATGCCAGGGTCAAACGGGATCGTAAACACATGGGTCAATCCTCCGAAGATTCAAAAGCGGGACAGTTCTGAACATCAAAACGCCCCAACCTCGGAATGGTTGACAAGTGTTAATTAATTAGGACCTTCGCTTCTGGTTTAAAAAACCGTTCGGGGTGGAGCCTGTCGAACCCCGGTTTTTACCCATAAATGCCCTTCGACAGGCTCAGGGCG
>JAAUTD010000227.1 GCA_012031845.1 Synechococcaceae cyanobacterium SM1_2_3 | reverse complement strand
CCGGTTACAGTCGGGTGCTGACGCTGGGGGCGCTGACCCATCGCTTGCGCGGCGAGCGCCTGGCGGAAATGGCGGCGCTGCAAGAAGCCGGTTGCGTTGGCGTCAGCGACGGCGGCAAACCGATAGTCAATACCCTGGTGTTGCGGCGGGCGCTGGAATACGCCGCCACCTTTAACCTCACCGTCTTTCTTACCCCGCTCGATCCCTGGCTCAGCCACGGTGTCGCCCATGAGGGGCCAGTCGCCACCCGGATGGGCCTGTCCGGCATTCCCGCCGCCGCCGAAACCGGCGCCATCGCCCGCGATCTGGAGCTGATCCGCGCTATCGGCGTTCGCGTGCATTTTGGTCGGCTGTCCAGCGCCCGCGCCGTGGAACTGGTCGCCCGCGCTCAGGCGGAAGGTTTGCCGGTCACCGCCGATGTCGCCGCCCATCAGTTGCATCTGACCGAGATGGATTTGGCCGGCTTCGACAGCCAATGCCACGTTCAGCCGCCCTTGCGCAGCGGGCGCGACAAGAACGCCCTGCGGGTTGGCATCGCCAGCGGCGCACTGGGCGCGATCTGCTCGGATCATCAACCGCATGAGCCGGACGCCAAACAGGCCCCGTTCGCCGATACTGAACCGGGCGTTTCCGGGCTGGACACGTTGCTGGGATTGAGTTTGCGGCTGGCGCAGGACGGCGCTTTGCCGCTGCTGACGGTGATCGAGCGGCTGACCTGGGGACCAGCGCGGATCTTGGGACTGGACAGCGGGCATCTGCGCGTGGGCGCGGTGGCCGATGTCTGCATTTTCGATCCGGAGGCCGACTGGCGGGTGACGGCTGAGGCGTTACACAGTCGCGGCCAGAACAGCCCGTTTATCGGCTGGGAACTGCCAGGGCGGGTGACGCATACCTTATGGGAGGGTCGGCTGGTGCATGAGTCGCCGGAACTGCGCTAGTAGGGGCAACAGTTCGGCTGTTCGCTATGCGCCATGCACCGCATGTTGCCTGTTCTACCCGGCTATTGCATAAAGTTTCGATTTACTTCGTCTTCAGAAAAAGAAATGTTAGTCACATCTCCCGTGTCTTGAAGAACCTTTCTAGCAATCAGTTCGTTCGTCGGCGCAAGAATGGCGAAATGATTGGCGCGCTTAATCTCAATAAAGCGGACATTGGGATTGGTCGAGATTTTAGCCATTGCCCTGAGTGAATCAATATTACCTTCAGTGCCTTCAAACACCCAAACTGGCGATTTTATGGAAGACAGCCAATAGATTGGCGATCTTAACTTCATTTCCCTTAGGGTCATATTAAACGGGAGAAAGCCAGAATTAGCCCCATAACTGGAAATATCACCCACTGGACCAAACGAAAAGACGGAGCGAAACCGGTTGGAGTATTCGGCAACGAGTAAAGCCAATGTGCCACCAGTGCTGTGCCCGCCCAGATATATGCGCTTCGGATCAACGAAACTCAGCTTTTGCAAATAGCTTGCAGCGGCGATCACGTCATCAACTTCACCGAAAAAACCTTCTTTATCCCCTGGATTGTCATTGCCGCCGCGTAATGATGGAAACATCATCACCATGCCCGCTTTGCGAAAAGCCGCCGCTGTCTGGTCATTGGAACGCGGCGCGGGGGTCCATACATCACCGATAGAATTACAGTCGCCACCCGTGATCCAGATAATGGCCGGATGTTTTTGCCCATCGCCAGGAGAGGCAGAAAGATAGGCGGACAATTCACCGCTTGAAGCCGGATATTTGATGATTTGAAAGAGGTTAGGCGGGGCTTGATCAACCGGCTGTTGAGCGTCTTTTTGCGGAAGCAACGTGGTCTTGAAACCGCGACGGGCATCGGCTAGGGAAGCAAATGGTTCTGATTGGGCTTTTTGATATGTTTCAGATGATTTTGCGGTAACCGGTGTTTGTATGTCGCTCGGCAATGCGCATTTGCCGTGCTGAAGGGTACTGCTCATACCGTCTGGAGATGTGCATCTCACCAGTTCCGCATGGGCGGCAAATGGCAAAACTGCAAGCAATGCCATCAATTGGGCTTGAATAAACAACTGCATTTGTATTCCTCCATATCTAACCGGACGCAACTTGCACCCTGTTCATCGGCTGGGAACTGCCAGGGCGGGTGAGCGCATACCTTATGGGAGGGTCGGCTGGTGCATGAGGCCGGGCAACCGGGTTAAGGCAGCAGATCTGCGACGATAATCCCGTGATCGGGAGCCGCCAGCGGGTAAACGGAATCGGCTGAATTCAGAAGGGTTTGCGCCTGATAATGATCGCCCTGCGGTTCCCGATAGACTTCCAGCGTGTTATTTTTCAGGTTGACTAGGGCTTTCGCTTCAGGTTCAAAAACCGTTCGGGGTGAGCCTGTCGAACCCCGTTTTTAACCGATGAATGCCCTTCGACAGGCTCAGGGCGAACGGATGGAGCGAAAGTCCTGTTGACGATCCAGTATTCGGCAATGCCGTTGCGGGCGTACACCGCCTGTTTGGCCTTGCGATCCAGCCGTAACGTGGTGTCCGCAACCTCAACCACCAGCGCCGCCGTGGTCGGATGCGCGTTCACATAGTCCCGCGTCTTGCCGGGAACCACGGCGACATCCGGTTCCGGTTCGGAGTTGTCACCCAGCGCCAGCGGCATTTGCACCCGGATGTGGTGGCCCGCGCCGAATATCGCTTGTAGTGCTTCTGCAACCAGACAGACGGTGCTGGTGTGAAAACTCTTTTGCGGAGACCTATCTATGATCAGCCCGTCAACCAGTTCCACCCGCTCGCCGGGCTGAAAAATATCATGCAGCGCCATCGCTTCATACTGCTGCCGGGTCCAGCGATGCACCGGCGCCATGATCGCGTCCATCATCAGATTCCCGTTGAATAATCTGCAAGTAAACCGGGATACCGCCTTATTTCGATACCCGGTTGCTAGCGAAGCAAACCGGCGAAGCGGGTTACGCCCCCATTTTGAACGAAGCCTTATTCTGAGCGTAGCTGTACGCTTCATCGCGGTTGACAAAGCCTTTCTTGACCAAATCCAGCAGGCATTGATCCAGGGTTTGCATGCCTTGCGCCGATCCGGTCTGAATGGATGAATACATCTGCGCCACTTTGTCCTCGCGGATCAGGTTGCGGATGGCCGGGACGCCCACCATGATTTCATGCGCCGCCATGCGCCCGCCGCCCTTCTTTTTGAGCAGCACCTGCGCGATGACCGCCCGCAATGATTCCGACAACATGGAGCGCACCATCGGTTTTTCCCCGGCCGGAAACACGTCAATGATCCGGTCAATGGTTTTCGGAGCGGAACTGGTGTGCAAGGTGCCAAACACCAAGTGGCCGGTTTCGGCGGCGGTCAGCGCCAGACTGATGGTTTCCCGGTCGCGCATTTCGCCGACCAGAATAATGTCCGGGTCTTCGCGCAAGGCCGAGCGCAGCGCCTCGGTGAACCCATGCGTGTCGCGATGCACTTCGCGCTGATTGATCAGGCAACGCTGGCTGTTGTGAACAAATTCAATCGGATCTTCAATGGTCAGAATATGGCCGTACTCATTCTTGTTGATGTGGTCGATCATCGCCGCCAAGGTCGTGGATTTGCCTGAACCGGTGGGGCCTGTCACCAGCACCAGTCCACGCGGGACATCAATCAACTCGCGGAATATCGCCGGACAGTTCAATTCTTCAAGACTTAGAATCTTGGTGGGAATGGTGCGAAACACGCCCGCCGCGCCCCGATCCTGATTGAAAGCGTTAACCCGAAACCGGGCCAGCTTGGGGACTTCAAATGAAAAGTCGCATTCCAGGAATTCGTCATAATCCTTGCGCTGCTTATCATTCATGATGTCGTAGATCAGGCCATGCACCTGCTTGTGATCCAGCGGCGGCACGTTGATTCGGCGCACGTCGCCGTCAACCCGGATCATTGGCGGCAATCCCGCCGACAGGTGTAAATCCGAGGCTTTGTTCTGCACCGAAAAGTTTAAGAGTTCGTCAAGGGTCATAACGTCTGCTCCTGCGATGGCGTTGAAAAGTGGATCGTTGGCGAGCCGTCCCGCTGAATCGGGTTTGCGATTAGTATATATCGCAAAATTACGGTGTCCGCGCTTGCATCCGCCATTGGAGCCTCGCCATGCCTATCCCTGATCTTGTTGCCCGCCTCCATGCCGTGCAAAACCGCATCCGCGCCGCCGAATCGCGCTTTGGGCGCGCGCCCGGATCGGTTGGCTTGCTGGCGGTCAGCAAAACCCAGCCCGTCGCGGCCATTCGCGCCGTCGCCGCTGCCGGTCAGCGGTGCTTTGGGGAAAATTATCCCCAGGAAGCCCTGGGCAAAATCGCCGAATTGGCTGATCTCGATTTGGAATGGCATTTCATTGGCCCGCTGCAAGCCAACAAGACGCGAGGGATTGCCGAATGCTGCGCCTGGGCGCATGGCATTGACCGGCTGAAAATTGCGGAACGGCTGAATGCGCAACGCCCGGATGACCTGCCGCCGCTGAATGTCTGCTTGCAGGTCAATATTGACCGGGAACCGACCAAACATGGCGTAGATGAGGCAGAACTGACGACGGTGGCGATGGCGGTGGCGGCATTACCCCGCCTGCGGCTGCGCGGGCTGATGGCGATTCCCGCGCCAACGCCTGACTTTAATGCGCAACGACAGGCTTTCGCCCGGCTGCGAATCTGGCAAGAGCAATTGAACGCCTCTGGCCTGGCGCTGGACACCTTATCTATCGGCATGTCCGACGATCTGGAAGCCGCCGTGGCCGAGGGCGCAACCCTGGTTCGGATAGGAACTGCGCTGTTTGGGCCTCGCGGTTGAAGCAGAATTTTTACGGTATGCTTGTTGAGGAAAAAGCGGCTGGCTTCAGCCGCTTGTCTACTTAGAACTCTTCTTATTGTTCCGGGAGACGGTCATGTCCCTGCTCTGCTTAGTGCGTCATGTCGCCCAGTCCTTTCGGCTGATAGGTCTTCTGCTGGCTGCTCCCTTCCTGATCGGCGCAGGCGATGGTTATCTGCGCGAGATCGAGGAGGAAGTGAAGCGGCAGGCGACCACTTTGATCACCACTGCGCCGCAGTCCGCGCCGCCACTCGCGACTACGGCGGTGGACACTTCCGCTGAGCGGCTGGCTTCGGGATTGGAACCGACGGCTTTTGAACAGGCGTTGCGCCGGAATTTGCCAGGAACCTACACGCTATATGAGCAACTTGACGCAACGGCTAAACAACAGGCGTATGAGGCTTACCAAAATGACAATCGTCTTGCCAATATTAGTGCGCAGATCACCCGGTTGTTGAGCGGTAAACCCTAAAGGGCTTTCGCCAAACCCGTAAATTCGTCATTCCCGCGCCAGCGGGAATGACGGAAAGCGAAAGTCCTGCCTGAATCAGAATCAATGCAAGTGATTAAAGCCGAAAATGCCGACTTTCAAATAGCAAGCGATGTTTCGCTTGAACGATTTGATGGAAACGGCGAACAGGCAGAATTGCCGCTTTACTGGCTAATAACGAGGTCAAAATGAAAGAGATTCCCATCGCCTTCATCGGCGGCGGCAACATGGCGCGCAGCCTGATCGGCGGCTTGATCACGGGCGGTCATCATGCGGATTGCATTCGGGTTGCTGATCCCGACGCGGGTCAGCGCGAATTTCTGCGCAGTCATTTTGGCGTGCAGACCGGGGCCGACAATCTGGAGCTTGCGGCCAAGAGCAAAGTGATCGTGCTGGCGGTCAAGCCACAGATTTTGCAAACCGTCGCCCAACAACTGGCTCCGCTGATTCAGTCCAGCCCGCCCTTGCTGATTTCCATCGCCGCCGGAGTGCGCGAGCCGGATGTGCGGCGCTGGCTGGGCGGTGGCCCGCTGGCGGTGGTGCGCGCCATGCCCAATACTCCAGCGCTGGTTGGCAGCGCCGCCAGTGCCCTGTTTGCCAACGAGTTTGTCTCCGAGCATCAACGACAGCAGGCCGAATCGCTGCTGCGAGCGGTGGGTGTGACGGTTTGGGTGAAGGACGAAGCGCTGCTGGATGCGGTGACGGCTTTGTCCGGCAGCGGCCCGGCCTATTTTTTTCTGTTGATGGAGGCATTGGAGCAGGTGGGGATCAGGTTGGGGCTGAATGCGGATACGGCCCGGCTGCTGACGCTGCAAACGGCTTTTGGCGCGGCCAAGATGGCGCTGGAAAGCGCAGAAAGCCCGGCGACCTTGCGCGCC
>JAAUTD010000020.1 GCA_012031845.1 Synechococcaceae cyanobacterium SM1_2_3 | reverse complement strand
TGGTCTCGGTCGGTCAGCAGGCGTGGATCGGACTCGGCGGTTATGCCACGCTGGTCATCGCCGATGACCTGGGGGGTGAATCTGTTCGTGGCGGTGCTGCTGTCGGGCGTGGTGACGGCGCTGCTGTCGCTGCCGACCGCCTGGCTGGTCTTTCGGCTGCGCGCCGGCTACTTCGCCATCGGCACCTGGGTAGTCGCCGAGGTGTTCCGTCTGGTCGTCAAGGGCAATACCGACTGGCTCGGCGGCGGGGCGGGGCGCTCGGTCTGGCGCTGGGCGGCCCTGCCTGTTACCACGGCGAATGGCAGCCGCGTCCACCGTTGGGCGAAGGCCTGGCTCCATGCGCCCAGGACATCGCCCGATCCATCAAGCTGGTGCAGCGGGTGCTGTGGCTGTGGCTGGCGGCGATTCTGCTGGGAGGATTGATCCTTGCTTGAACACGGCGGCGCAGTGCGCACCGCTGCGATTCGCTACCAGATTCCGCTGAGTGACTGGCTGGATTTATCCACCGGCATCAACCCGCAGGGCTGGCCGATTCCGCCGATTCCACCGGCAGTCTGGCAACGACTGCCTGAAGCCGATGACGGTCTGGAAACAGCGGCGGCGGCGTATTACAGAACCGCGCAGGTATTACCAGTGGCCGGTTCGCAAGCCGCAATTCAGGCGTTGCCGCTGTTGCGCCCACCGGGCCGGGTTGGGGTTATCCACCCCAGTTACGCCGAACACGCCCACGCCTGGCGGCGGGCTGGGCATCAGCTTGAACCATTGCCGGTGGCTGAGATTGACGCCGCCGTGGATCGGCTGGACGTACTCGTGCTGGTTCATCCCAATAATCCGACCGCGCTGCGTTTTTCCCATGATGTGCTGCTGGACTGGCGGGCGCGACTGGCGGCGCGGGGCGGCTGGCTGGCGCTGGATGAGGCGTTCATGGACGCCACCCCTGCCGATAGCCTGGCCGGTTTCGCCCATTTACCCGGATTGATTGTGTTGCGTTCGCTGGGCAAATTTTTTGGACTGGCGGGCGCCAGAGTGGGCTTTGTGCTGGCGGAAGCGGCGCTGCGGGAGCGTTTGCAGGAACAGTTGGGACCGTGGGCGGTCAGCGGCCCGGCTCGCTGGATCGCTCGACAGGCGTTGGCTGATCAGCAATGGCAGACGATGACTCAGGCTGGATTAGCGCGATCAGCGCAGCGATTGGCGGATTTGCTCAAACGGCAACGCCTGCCGCTGGCCGATGGTACGGCGCTGTTTCAGTGGACGCCCATCGCGGATGCCGAATTCTGGCAGGATGCGCTGGCCCGGCGCGGAATTCTGGTGCGCCGTTTCGCCGATCCACCGGGGCTGCGCTTCGGTCTGCCCGGATCAGAACCGGCATGGCGACGGCTGGAAATGGCGCTGGCGGGCGTTCGCGCCGAACGCTTGCGGTAACTTGGCCCCACACATTTTCATAACGATGGATAGAACATGATCGTGGAACCGTACAATCCAAATCCCGCTCAAGCTGCAATGGGCGAGGTTTATCTGGTGGGAGCCGGTCCCGGCGACCCGGAATTACTGACGCTGAAAGCCGTGCGGCTGATGCAGCAGGCTGATGTGGCGGTCTACGACCGGCTGATCGCGCCAGCGATTCTGGCGCTGCTGGAATCGGGCATCGAGCGTATTTTGTCGGCAAGGAACCGGATCGCCACACCTTGCCGCAGGATGACATCAACCGCCTGCTGGTGAATTTAGCCACGCAGGGCAAGAAGGTATTGCGGCTCAAAGGCGGCGATCCTTTCATTTTCGGGCGCGGCGGCGAAGAGATTCAAACCCTGATGGCGGCGGGCGTTCCGTTTCAGGTCGTGCCCGGCGTCACTGCCGCTGCGGGTTGCGCGGCTTATGCTGGAATTCCGCTGACTCACCGCGATTACGCCCAGGCTTGCGTGTTCGTAACGGGTCATATCAAGGATGGCGCACTGGATTTGAACTGGCCCGCCCTGGTGCAGCCGCGCCAAACCGTAGTGTTTTACATGGGCTTGAAGAGCGTCAGGCATATCTGCGCCCAGTTGCGCGCGCAGGGCATGGCGGCAGAGATGCCGGTGGCATTGGTCGAGCAAGGCACCACGCCGCAGCAGCAGGTGTATTGCGCCACCTTGGCGACCTTGCCCGCGATCATTGAAAACGCAGTAATTCGCTCGCCCGCCCTGCTGATCGTTGGCGAAGTAGTGAGCCTGCATCCGCAGTTGTCCTGGTTTCGCCCGGCTGCGGCGGTTCAGGCGCAACCGGCGCTACAGATTGGGATTTCAGCGACTTAGACTGGCTCAGCGCCCGCTGAAAGCGCCTCGCGGCGCAGGGTTGATTTGGGCGGGCGCGGGGCGGAATGGCGGATTGGGTTTAGCCAGCGGCGGCGCAGGGCGGGTCGGCGATTCTGACTGGCGGCATCCTGGCACGGCTGACAGGGCGGGCCAGGATCGGGGGGGTACGGCTTGGGCCTGTGGGGCAATGGATATGCGGGATATGGATAAGCGTAGGGCAGCGGATAGCCGATGATAGTCCGGTTGCTTTCCTCCTCCTGCTTTTGCTTTTGCTGCTCCGCCTGCTGCTTGAGCAGCTCATTTTGCAATTGCTCGTTTTCCAGTTGCAAATTGCGGGCGGCCTGTTCCTGACGCGCTTTTTCCACCGCTTCGCGGTCACGGGCCATTTGATCGGCCAGCGCGTTGATTCGGGCCACTTCGGCGGTGGCATCGGCGCTGGATGAAGAAGAATCGGCAGGCGGCGGGGGGGCAATATCCAGCTTTTGCGCCTGTGCGGAACTGTCCGGTTCGCGCTGGCTGTAATGAACCTGACCGTTGGCGTCAGTCCATTTGTAGATTTGCTGAGTTTGCGCAGCGCCATAGGGCAGCAGCAGCGCCGCCGCCATCATTGCGGTCATGAGTGGTTTGAATTTCATAATCAACCTCTATAACCGTCATTGCCCATTTCAAACCGAATTTCTACTGAGACCACGATCAGAAAGGAGTTGCTTTGGACATTTTATTGATTCTCAAGGCGCTGATCCTGGGCCTGGTGGAAGCCGCCTCGGAATTTCTACCCATCTCCAGCACTGGTCATCTGATTATTGTAGGCGATTTTCTGAATTTTACCGGCCCACGAGCCGAGGCGTTCGAGATTTTTATTCAATTGGGCGCAATTCTGGCGGTGGTCTGGATTTACCGCGAACGCCTGCTCGATATGGCGATTAACCTGGATTGGGATCCCAAGGTGCAGCGGTTGACGATCAATCTGATGATTGCCTTTATTCCAGCGGCGATTCTGGGTCTGCTGCTGCATAAAACAATCACCCATTACCTGTTTAATCCGGTCAGCGTGGCCGGTGCGCTGGTGGTTGGCGGCGCAGCAATTTTATTGATTGAACGCTTTGCAAAAACCGGGCGAGTGCAAGCAGTGGATGAAATGAACTGGAAGGATGCTCTGCTGGTCGGGGTGGCTCAGAGCGTGGCTTTATTCCCTGGCGTGTCGCGATCCGGAGCCACGATCATGGGCGGAATGCTGGGCGGAATGTCGCGGTTTGCCGCTACTGAATTTTCGTTTTTCCTGGCGATTCCCACCATGTTTGCTGCTACCTTTTACAGTCTCTACAAGGAATGGAGCCATTTGACTGTCGCCGATATACCGATATTCGCAGTGGGGTTTGTCGCGGCGTTTCTGGGCGGATTGGTCGTGGTGCGTTTTCTGCTGGCTTATGTCGGACAGCACAGTTTTGCAGTGTTTGCCTATTACCGGATTCTATTCGGTGGCTTGTTGCTGGCCTATTTCCACTATCACCCCTGGGTCGGTCACTAATCGTGGGGCAATGTGAATAGCGAGAGGTTATTTTCAATGCAAAGCACTCTTCTCGATTTCTGGTTCGGGCCATTGGCGAACCCGGAAGATTTCAACCGCGACCGTTACCTGATGTGGTTTCAGAACGGGCGCGCTTTTGATCAAACTATTCGCGAACGCTTTGGCGAATTGTGGCGTCAGGCGGAAGCTGGCTTATTGGATGACTGGGCTATAACGCCAGTGGGGCGGCTGGCGCTGATTCTGCTGCTGGATCAAGTGTCGCGCCATATTCATCGCGGTGCGCCGCTGGCGTTTGCCCAGGATCAGCGGGCGCAGGCATTAACCCTGGAAGGCATGGCTAAGGGTGACGATACCGCTTTACTTCCCATTCAGCGGCTGTTTTTTTATCTGCCGCTGGAACACGCCGAGGATTTGGGGCTACAGCAACAAAGCGTGGCTGCTTTTACCCGCTTGCGCAATGAAGCGCCGCCAGCCTTAAAAAAGGATTGCGAAGGATTTCTCGATTACGCAATTCGTCATCAGAAGGTCATCGCTCATTTTGGCCGATTCCCGGATTTAAACGTCATTCTGGGGCGGGACAGCACCCCGGAAGAATGGGCCTTCCTCCAGGAGCCAGGCAGTTCATTCCTATAAAATCCAAGGCTTTCGCTACTGATTTAAAAACCGTCCGGGATGAAGCTCTGTCGATCCCCGTTTTTTACCGATGAACGCCCTTCGACCGCTGAGCTTGTCGAAGCGTCGGG
The DNA here is from genome assembly GCA_012031845.1 of Synechococcaceae cyanobacterium SM1_2_3. Classification (GTDB taxonomy): domain Bacteria; phylum Pseudomonadota; class Gammaproteobacteria; order Competibacterales; family Competibacteraceae; genus Contendibacter. The sequence goes on along the minus strand of JAAUTD010000020.1, from coordinate 19,397 downwards.
GCGAACGGATGGAGCGAAAGTCCTGAAATCTTTGGTCTGAACCGCTGATTACCGCAGATGACGCCGATTTCGCAGCGGGTTCGTCTGCGTCAGCCGCGCCATCGGGTGAATCTGCGGCTCAGAGGAGAATAACCCCCGCTTCATGCCTCCTTGTTCCCATATCCCAAAGGCATTAGAATTTTCTAATATAGACAGCCCGCATCCGCCAGATTCAAGGGAGCCGCAATGCCCATTTTCGCCCGCTTATTGTTGTTGTCATGGGGCCTGCTGCTGATTGCGCCAGGGTTGAATGCCGCCACCGAAACGCCCTTTGCAGTCGCTCAAGTCCAATTTCAGACCCTGCCGCTCGAACAGGTGCTGGATGGGGTGATTGAAGCTGTTAATAAAAGCACCGTATCGGCGGAGACGGCAGGCCGGGTCGAAGAGATTATGGTGGATGTGAACGACTTTGTGCCGCAGGGTGCGCCCATTGTCCGCTTGCGCAGCATCGAACAGCGCGCCGGGGTCGAGCAGGCTCAGGCCAGTCTGCGCGAGGCGGAAGCGCGGTTGCTGGAAGCACAGGAATACTCCGGGGTCGAGCAGGCGCAAGCCAATTTGCGTGAAGCGCAGGCCCGCGTTCTCGAAGCCGAAGCCGAATACGGCCGCATTCGCAATGTTTATGAAAAACAGGTGGTAACCCGGTCGGAATTAGACAAGGCTACGGCGAATCTCAATACCGCCAAGGCGCGGCTGCAAGCGGCAGAGGCCGGGGTCGCCAAGGCCCGCGAAGCGCAACGCGCTGGTCTGGATTCTGCTAAAGCCCGTTTGCAAGCCGCCCAGGCCAGCGTCGCCAAGGCGCGGGAATCGTTCAGCTACACCACGGTGAATGCTCCCTACAGCGGCATCGTGCTGGAACGCCATGTTGAACTGGGCGAGATGGTTCAACCCGGCAAGCCGCTGATGACCGGCTTTTCGCTGGATGAGTTGCGGGTGCTGGCCGACGTGCCGCAACGGCTGATCGGCGCCATTCGCCAGCATCAGCAGGCGCGCTTGTTGCCAATGAACGGCGGAAAATCAGTCGCGGTGAAAAAGCTCACTTTTTTCCCTACGCCGATCCGAACAGCAACGTCTTCAAGGTTCGCGCTGATTTGCCTAAAAAAATTGAAGGTCTCTTTCCCGGCATGTTCGTCAAAATGGCGTTCCGGGTCGGTGAATCGCGCCGCCTGACCGCGCCCAAGCAAGCCATCATCCAGCGCGGCGAAGTCAGTGCGGTTTATGTGATCAGGGACGGCCAGATTAATCTGCGGCAGGTGCGACCGGGCCGGACTGAGGGCGAGGCTATCGAAATTCTGGCCGGACTGGATGAGGGTGAAACAGTGGCGCTGGACCCAATTCAGGCCGGGATTTTGCTAAAGGAACAGCAGCAACCGGCTGGAGGGCAGTGAGATGAGCGCTGCTGAATCCCGCCTGGGTCTGTCCGGGGCGATTGCCCAGAAATTCCTGCTGAGCGAAATTACCCCGCTGCTGGCGCTGGTGGGATTGTTGATGGGCGTATTTGCGGTGCTGGTCACGCCCCGCGAAGAAGAACCGCAGATCAATGTCACTTTCGCCAATGTCTTCATCGCTTTCCCCGGCGCGACCGCGCAGGAAGTCGAAAAGCTGGTCAGCAGTCCCGCAGAACAGATGCTGGCGGAAATCGAGGGCGTGGAACACGTTTACTCGGTGTCGCGGCCCGGCATGGCGGTACTGACGGTGCAGTTCAAAGTCGGCGAGCCACGCACCGACGCCATTGTCCGGCTGTACAACAAGCTCTACTCCAATGCCGACTGGCTGCCGCCGAATCTTGGCGTCGGTCCGCCTATCGTCAAGCCCAAGGGCATTGACGACGTGCCGATTGTCAGCCTGACGTTATGGACGGCTGATCCGCAACGCAGCGCCGACGATCTGGCGCGAGTCGCCCACACTCTGGAAACCGAATTGAAGCGCGTCTCCGGCACTCGCGATCTGTACACCATCGGCGCGCCGGATCGGGTGGCGCGGCTGCGGTTCGACCCGGCCAGACTGTCGGGTTACGGGCTGGCCCTGAGCGATCTGCGTCGGGCGCTGCAAGCCGCTAACGCCTCTGCCGATGCGGGCGCACTGGTCAGCGACAACCGGGAAATTCCGGTGCAGGCCGGCAGCTTTCTGGTGGATGCGGCGGACCTTGGCAGTCTGGTGGTCGGTTTGCATAAAGGATCGCCGGTCTATCTGGCCGATGTGGCCGACATCAGCCTGGGGCCGGATCAGCCGGAACGCTATGTCTGGCTCGGTACGGGGCCAGCGGCGGCAACCAGCGGGATCGCCCTTCGCGGTGAATTTCCCGCCGTTACCCTCGCTATCGCCAAGAAGCCGGGCGAGAACGCGGTGCAAATCGCCGATCAACTGCTGGCGCGAGTCGAGCAACTCAAGGGCGCGGTGATTCCCGAAGGCGTCAACGTGACCGTCACCCGCAACTACGGCGTCACGGCCAATGATAAAGCCGTGACCCTGATCACCAAGCTGATGTTCGCTACCGGACTGGTCATCGCGCTGGTGCTGCTGGCGCTGGGTTGGCGCGAAGCGTTTATCGTCGGCGCGGCGGTGGTTCTGACCCTGACCATTACCCTGTTCGCCTCCTGGGCCTGGGGCTTTACCTTGAATCGGGTGTCGCTGTTTGCGCTGATTTTTTCCATCGGGATTTTGGTGGATGACGCGATTGTGGTAGTCGAGAACATCCATCGCCATATTGCGCTTGGCGGTCACAGCCTGGCAGAAGCGATTCCGCTGGCAGTGGATGAAGTGGGCGGCCCAACCATTCTGGCGACGTTTACCGTGATCGCGGCGCTGCTGCCGATGGCTTTTGTCTCCGGGCTGATGGGGCCGTACATGAGTCCGATCCCGATCAATTCCAGCATGGGGATGCTGATCTCGCTGGCGGTGGCTTTCGTCTTCACCCCGTGGCTGACTTACAAGGTGTTGCGGCGAGTGGCGGAAAAGCATCAGCCTTTGTCGGCCAGCGCCAGCTTTGCTGATGCCGATGCGCCGCCGTCCACAGAACTGGCTCCAGTGGAAAACGCCAGTCAACCCGGCGTTGAACCTGCGCCGGTTCTAATCGAGGACGGGCAACTGATCGAAACCCGTCCTTCTGAAAGCGCCGATGCAACCGGCGCGGATTCACCGTCGGTGCTGGTCGAGGGACTGGAAATTATCGAGATTCAACGATCAGAACGATTAGAGAGCGCCCAACCGGCAGAGGCGGAGCCGCCGCTTGCCGCTGTCACGGAAGATCAAGTTCTACAGACCGGAATCAGCAGGAGGATTTCGCTCACCGGCTGTTTCGCCATTTGCTGATGCCTTTTCTGCGGGGAAACCGGGGAAGGCCGCTGCGCTGGCTGTTAGGTTTGACGGTGGTGCTGCTGATCGGCGGCTCGGTCAGCCTGGCCTATTTCCAACTGGTCGTATTGAAGATGCTGCCGTTCGATAATAAATCCGAATTTCAGGTGATCGTGGATATGCCGGAAGGAACGGCGCTGGAACAGACGGCGCGGGTGCTGGGCGAACTGGGCCGCTATTTGTCCACGGTTGAGGAAGTCACCGATTATCAGGCATATGCCGGAACCGCAGCGCCGATCAACTTCAATGGACTGGTGCGGCAGTATTACCTGCGCACCGGAGCCAACGTCGGCGATATTCAGGTCAATCTGGTGGATAAGAAGCATCGCCAGCGCCAGAGCCATCAAATTGCTTTGGCGGTGCGCGGCCCGTTGCAGGCCATCGGCGCACGCTATCAGGCCAATGTCAAAGTGGTGGAAGTGCCGCCCGGGCCGCCGGTGATGTCGCCGCTGGTCGCCGAAATCTACGGCCCCGACTATCCCGGTCAGATTCAGGCCGCCCAGCAGGTCCGCGCCGCCTTCAGCGCCACGCCGGACATTATTGATGTAGATGACACGGTGGAAGCGCCCGCCGAACGCCTGATTGCGCATGTAGATCGGGCCAAGGCCGCGCTACTGGGCGTGTCGCAACAGGCGGTTGTGGCTGATCTCAATACCGCTCTGCGCGGCGAAGATGTGAGCTATCTGCATTCGGCCAGCGCCAAGTATCCGATCCCGTTGCGGCTGGAACTGCCAACCGCGCAGAAAGCGACGCTGGCCGAAGTGCTGGCGCTGAAAACCCGCAGCCAGAGCGGCCAATTGTTGCCGCTGTCGGAACTGGTGGACGCGGAAACACCCGGCTGGAGAATGCGATTTATCACAAGGATTTATTGCCGGTGGCCTTTGTGTTCGGCGATATGGCGGGGGCGCTGGACAGTCCGCTGTATGGGATGTTCGAGATTTATGGCGTGTTGCAAAATCAGCCGGTCAATGGCGGCAGGCTGGAACAGTTCCTGATTCGCCAGCCGGAAACAACCTATGGCTACAGCCTGAAATGGGACGGCGAATGGCAGATTACCTATGAAACTTTCCGCGACATGGGCATTGCCTACGCCGTCGGGATGATTCTGATTTATCTGCTGGTCGTGGCGCAGTTCGGCTCCTATCGGGTCCCGCTGATCATCATGGCCCCGATTCCGCTGACGCTGATTGGGGTGATGCCCGGTCATGCGCTGCTAAACGCCCAGTTCACCGCCACGTCAATGATCGGCATGATTGCGCTGGCCGGGATCATTGTCCGCAATTCGATTCTGCTGGTGGATTTCATCAATCTGGAAGTCGCCAATGGCGTCCCGTTTCAGCAAGCGGTGATTCGATCCAGCGCGGTGCGGGCCAAGCCGATTATCCTGACCGCATTGGCGGCGATGCTCGGCGCGCTGTTTATCCTCGACGATCCCATTTTCCGGGGGCTGGCGATTTCGCTGATTTTCGGGATTCTGGTTTCTACCGTGCTGACGCTGATTTTTATTCCGGTGCTGTATTACGCGGCATTGCGGCGGCGGCTGGAATCCTAAGTCGCTGTATCAAACTCATAAGGCAACGGCTGCATCTGCAATACCGGCCCGTTGGCGTCGCCCCATTGCAATATTCCATTCTCGGCGCATTCAATCAGCGCCACCGCCAGCACCGCAGAGCCGCCGCCAGGATAATGACAGGCGTCGGCCAGTTGTCCGGCGCTTTGGCTGGCATCGGCCTGCGGCGAAAACAGCGCATCGCCGGGGCGCGGCGCGTTCGGACCGTCTATGCGGGCCAGATACATCCGCCGCTTCAATTTACCCAGATAATGAGTGCGGGCCACGATTTCCTGCCCTGTATAGCAGCCTTTTTGGAAGCTGATCCCTTCCAACTGCTGTAAATTGAGCATTTGCGGCACAAACGCTTCCACGGTTTCAGGATAAATCGTCGGCATCCCGGCCAAGATGTCGAGCAACCGCCACGGTTCTGCGCCAACCGGCGTTACATCGGGCTTTAAGGCGTTCCAAACCGCGCCTAATTCCGGTGCTAAACCGTGCAATTCAAAACGCGGCTGAGTACCGGGCAGGCGGATTACTGTAATTAAAGCGTCTGCATCGGTCGTGCTCACACTATTCACTGTTGCTGGAACCGCGCCCAACGCTGCTCTCAGCAAATTCTCTGCATTTGGCCCGGCAACGCCGATCCGCGCCAGCGCATCGCTGGCGTCCTCCAGCGTGGTCTTGCTCATCAACAAATACTTGCGCAATCGGCTCAGGGCGGCGGCGGTCATTGCGCCGGGCAATTCCAGGAAGTAGCTCTCCCCGCGCCGGAACAGCCGAAAGCTGGCGAGTGCGCGACCCTTGGGATTGCAATGCGCTCCGATCAGGCTGTGTTCCGCAGTGACCTGGCGCACATCGCAGGTTAATTGGCCTTGCAGGAAGCGATCAGCATCCGCTCCCTGCGCCGCAATCAAACCGAAATGAGACAGATCGCAACAAATATCGCTGTTCAGCGCAGCATCCAGTTCAGTTTCGGCCTGGCCGAAACACAAGACCTGATGACCGTCCCAATGGACGCCAGCCTGTTCAAGAAAATCACGCCATTCCACGTTCATGAGCGAAAATGCCTTTATCTTTAGGAGAGTTGCAAGCCTTGATGACCAGACTGCTGTAGTCATTGCCTGACGGTGGGTTCATTGCGTTCAAGAGCCATGATCGGCATAATAGCCCTACAAAATGTAGACCGGGATGCGGGTTGCTGCAAAGGCGCGATGCTTGGAGTTCCCGATGATTCCGTTGGCGGAAGGGACAAGGAGGGTCGGCTACCGCCAGCCCTTAACCCACAGCGAGTTGCCATGAACCATAATGATCCGCAGACGACGCTGCCTGCGCAGCCTGCCGTAACTCCTGACCCCCCTCATCCTGCCCCAAAGCCTGATAAACCCGCTGAATATGGCGGTCCCAAGGGCCTTGAACCGACTCGCTACGGCGACTGGGAAAAAGCCGGGCGCTGCATTGACTTCTAGCCAGTCCAGCATTCCGCCAGCGGTTTTTTTGCTGCTTCGATCACAACATTCGCATTTTGTCGCCACGCCCGGTTTACGGGAGTCCAGACGATTTTGGACTCTGGTTGTTGCATCGCACAAGAAACAGAAACCTTCCTTTACCACTGCGTAACAAGGAGAACTGTATGTCAGCTCAACAACGGCCTTTGTCGCCGTTCATGATTGGCCCCTATTACCGACCCCAAATGACCTCAATCCTGTCCATCACTCACCGCGCCACTGGCGCCGGGCTGGTGGTAGGTACGCTCCTGCTGGTGTGCTGGCTGGCGTCAGCAGCGCTGGGCCCTGAGGCTTACCATAACGCCCAAGGGTTTCTTGGCTCCAAGTTGGGACAATTATTCCTGTTTCTATGGACCTGGGCGCTGTTTTATCACTTGGCTAATGGCATCCGTCATCTGTTCTGGGACGCGGGCTACGGCTTTGAAATGGAGCAAGCGACTCAATCCGGCTGGGCTGTGGTCTGGTCCTCCATCATTCTGACCTTGCTGTGCTGGCTGATCGCCGGGCGCTAAGGAGAGATCACTTATGAGCATTCGCACCCCGCTCGCCCGTGCTCGCGGTTTGGGCACCGCCAAAGACGGCACCCATCACTGGTGGATGCAGCGCGTCACCTCGGTGGCCTTAATCCCGCTGGTTCTCTGGTTTGTGATCTCCCTGCTGTCGGTGGCTCGCGCCGATTATCAAACCTTTCACCTCTGGCTGAGCAACCCAATCAGCGCTGGACTGATGGTGGCTCTGCTGGCCGCCATGTTCTATCACGCCAATCTGGGGATGCAGGTTATTTTCGAAGATTACGTCCGTCCAGAGGGCGCCAAGATTCTTGCAGTGCTGGCGACGCAATTTGTGCTGTTCCTGCTGGGCGCCATTTCCATCGTCGCCGTCCTCAAGATCGCTCTGACGCCCGTTACCGGAGGCTGAGGTTTTTTCATGTCTACCAATACCTATAAGCTGATTCATCATAATTACGACGTGATCGTGGTCGGCGCTGGCGGCGCAGGTCTGCGCGCCACGTTTGGCATGGCGCAAAAAGGGCTGAAAACCGCCTGCCTGACCAAGGTTTTTCCCACTCGCAGCCATACCGTGGCGGCCCAGGGCGGCATGTCAGCGGCGCTCGGCAACATGGGCGAAGACAAGTGGCAATGGCATTTCTACGACACCATCAAGGGCGCGGACTGGCTGGGCGATCAGGACGCCATTGAATACATGTGCCGGGAGGCCGGCCCGGCGGTGATCGAGCTGGAACACTACGGCGTTCCATTCTCGCGCACCGAAGAAGGCAAAATTTACCAGCGGCCGTTTGGCGGCATGACCACCAACTACGGCGAGGGCACGGCTCAGCGCACCTGCGCCGCCGCCGACCGCACCGGTCACGCGATCCTGCACACGCTGTATCAGCAGGCGCTCAAGCACGACGCCGAGTTTTTCATCGAATACTTCGCGCTGGATTTAATCATGGATGACGCGGGCGCGTGTCATGGCGTGGTGGCCTGGGATCTGGCTGAAGGTACGCTGCATGTGTTTCGCGCTCATACCACGGTGCTGGCGACTGGCGGTTATGGCCGCTCCTATTTCTCGGCCACTTCAGCCCACACCTGCACCGGCGACGGCAATGGCATGGTGTTGCGCGCCGGTCTGCCGTTGCAGGACATGGAATTCACCCAATTCCACCCCACCGGCATTTATGGCGCGGGCTGCCTGCTGACCGAAGGCTGTCGCGGCGAAGGCGGCTATCTGACCAATTCCAACGGCGAGCGATTCATGGAGCGGTATGCGCCGAACGCCAAGGATTTGGCCTCCCGCGATGTAGTCAGCCGTTCCATGACCATTGAAATCCGTGAAGGGCGCGGCGTCGGCGCGCATCAGGATCACATTTTCCTGCATCTGGAACATCTGGGGCCAGAAGTGATCCACGAGCGTCTGCCCGGCATCGCCGAAACCGCCCGCATCTTCTCCGGGGTGGACGTGACCAAGGAGCCGGTGCCGGTGCTGCCCACCGTGCATTACAACATGGGCGGCATCCCGACCAACTTCTACGGCGAAGTGGTGCGGCTCAAGGACGGCGATCCGGATTCAGTGGTTCCGGGCCTGATGGCGATTGGCGAAGCGGCCTGCGTGTCGGTGCATGGCGCGAACCGTCTTGGCTCCAACTCGCTGCTGGATATCGTGGTGTTTGGTCGCGCCGCCGCCAATCGCTGCGCCGACAAGATCAAACTCGACACCCCGCTACCGGCGCTGCCGCAAGCCAGCGTGGATCGGATTCTCGACCGCTTCGACAGCTTGCGCTACGCCAAAGGCGAGCATTCCACCGCCAGCCTGCGGCTGCGGATGCAGCGCACCATGCAGAATCACGCGGCGGTCTTCCGCACCGGCGATTCGATGGCCGAAGGCATTCACAAGCTGGAGGAGGTCTATGCGGGTTTTGAACACGTCGGCGTTACTGACCGCAGCCTGATCTGGAATTCCGATCTGGTTGAAACGCTGGAACTGGATAACCTGCTCGGTTGCGCGATGGTGTCCATCAAGTCGGCGATCAACCGTCCCGAAAGCCGTGGCGCCCACGCCCGCGAGGATTACCCTGATCGCGACGACGAGAACTGGATGAAGCATACCCTGGCATCGCTGGGTCCCAAGGGCGAAGTCACGTTCGAGTACCGTCCGGTTCACACCTACACCCTGACCGATGAGGTGGAGTACGTTCCACCCAAGAAGCGCGTTTACTGAGAGGGCAACACACATGGCTCAATTCAAGCTTCCCGCCAATTCGGTCATCGGCAAGGGCAAAACCTACTACGCCGCCGGGGCCAAGAACATCAAGCGCTTCCATATTTACCGCTGGGACCCGGACAGCGGCGAAAATCCGCGCATGGACACCTATGAAGTGGACATGGACAGTTGCGCCCCGATGGTGTTGGACGCCCTGCTCAAGATCAAGAACGAAGTCGATCCAACCTTGACCTTGCGCCGCTCCTGCCGTGAAGGCGTCTGCGGCTCCTGCGCAATGAACATTGATGGCGTCAACACCCTGGCCTGCACCATCGCCATTGGCGACATCAAGGGTGATGTCAAGGTTTATCCGCTGCCGCACATGCCGGTGATCAAGGATTTGGTGCCGGATTTGACCCACTTCTACGCCCAATACGCCTCGATCAAGCCGTGGCTGCAATCCATTACGCCCCCGCCTGAGAAGGAGCGGCTGCAATCCAAGGAAGATCGGGCCAAAATTGACGGGCTGTACGAGTGCATTCTGTGCGCCTGCTGCTCGACCAGTTGCCCAAGCTATTGGTGGAACAGCGAGCGGTATTTAGGGCCTTCGATTTTGCTGCAAGCTTATCGCTGGATCGTGGACAGCCGCGACGAATTCACCGGTGAACGGCTGGACGATCTCGAAGACCCGTTCCGGCTCTACCGTTGCCACACCATCATGAATTGCACCAAGACCTGCCCGAAGGGATTGAATCCCGCCAAGGCGATTGCGGAAATCAAGAAGATGATGGTCGAGCGGCGCTAAGGCGTCGTCCCTAACCCCTCTCCCGCCGGGAGAGGGCGCTTTTATGAGGAGAACCCGGCAAGTGGATGAACAAATCGGTAAATTGCGCTGGCGTTGTCGGCGAGGAATGAAGGAACTGGATTTGCTGACGCTGGGCTATCTGGAACAGTATTACCCGGACGCAGCAACGGAAGAACAACAGGCGTTCGCGGATTTGCTGGAACTGCAAGATCCGTTGCTGATGAGCTACATGGTGGGGCGGGAAACGCCGACCGATGCGGTGACAGCGCGGGTGGTCGGCGTCATGCGGACGCTCATTTGCAGTTAGGTTGTTGCCGAAGCCGGCCATTACGCACAACAAACTCGCCGCCAGCTACGGCAAGCAGGAATACGATTGTTGACCGTGGCGAATGCGAGCGGCGCTTTGGCTTTAATTTTCAGCGGGAAGCCAATCGCGCCCGCGCTGCGGCCAGTTCGGTTTCCAGCCTCTCAACCTGTTGCGCTACAGCGGTTTGTCGCCCCTGCCGCACCCAGTTCAGCCAGTCATCCATCCCTTCTCCCGTCCGGGCCGAAAGTTGCAGGATTTGCAAAGCAGGATTGACCCGCAGCGCATATTCCAGACAGCGGGCCACATCAAAGTCCACATACGGCAGCAAATCGATCTTGTTGAGCAACATTAGCCGGGCCGCAGCAAACATATTGGCGTATTTCAGAGGCTTGTCCTCGCCCTCGGTCACCGACAGGATCACCACCTTGCAGGCTTCGCCCAGATCGAAATCAGCCGGGCAGACCAGATTGCCGACGTTTTCGATGAACAGGGTTCCGCCCTCCGGCAAGGGCAATTGTTCGAGGGCATGACCGACGCTATGCGCATCGAGGTGACAGCCCTTGCCAGTATTGATCTGTAGCGCGGGCGCACCCGCGGCGCGGATCCGTTCAGCGTCATTGGCGGTTTGCTGATCGCCGCCAATGACCGCAACCACAAATTCATCGCGCAGTTTCTGCACGGTATGGGTCAACAGCGTGGTTTTGCCAGAACCGGGGCTGGACACCAGATTCAGGGCGAAGACGCCGCGAGTGGCGAACAAGCGCCGGTTGTTCGCCGCATGCTCGTTGTTCCGCGCCAGAATATCCTGTTCGATAGCCAGCAAACGGCCGGTCGGGGCATGGCTGTGGGAGATCGCAATCGCATCATTTCCATGCGGATGTGGATGATCGTGAGGGTGATCATGGGGATGATCGTGGGGGTGAATGCTGATTTCTTCACTGCCGCAACCGCATACGCTGCACATTTACTCGACCTCCAGTTCTTTAATTCGCATTTCGCCCCCACTCAGCAGCCGCCATTGATAGCCGCCGCACAGCGGGCAAGGATCATAATGCTGTTGCACCGCTACCTTTTGTGCGCAATCCAGGCAATAAGCGCACCCCGGCAGAGTGATAATTTCCAGTTCCGCCGTAGCCGCAGTCGTGTCCCGTCGCGTCGACTCAAAGGCAAAGCGCAAGGCATCCAGCTCCACATTGGCCAGTTCGCCAATTTCCAGCCACACGCGCAGCACCCGGCTAAAACCGTTCTGCCGGGCTTGGCGGGTGATGGTGTCAACGATTCCTTCACAAAGCGAAAATTCGTGCATGGCGGCGTTCAGTGGGTTTGACCGGCGCCTCAAATTTTACCCAAGGGATAATAGTTCGAGGCTTCTCAATCACTGATTCTAGTTTAAGCTGGATGGGATTTTGAGGAACCGGGCAGTGCAGCCAATGAAATCTCTTGCCAGAATTCATCTGGAATAGGGATGAAAACATAAAAAACCCCGCTTTCGCGGGGTTTATCCGTGTTGCGACAGTTACTCAATCATCGCTGGACATGACGCCCAAGATTTGCAGCAGGTTTATGAACAGGTTGAAGATGGTGATGTAAAGAGTGACGGTCGCCATGATGTAGTTGGTTTCGCCGCCGTGAATAATTTCGCTGGTTTGCCACAGGATCATTCCCGACATCAGCAAAATCACCATCGCGGAGACTGCCAAGGAAAGCATCGGCAGATTGAACAGCACCGCGCCGATGCTGGCCAGGAAGGCCACCAGCATGCCCACCATCAGGAAAGCGCCCATGAAACTGAAATCCTTGCGGCTGACCAGCGCATACCCGGACAGCGCCAGGAAAATCGCGCCAGTGCCCGCCAGCGCCGTCATTACCAGTTGCGGACCATTCGGCAACTTCAGATAGACGCTCAGCATCGGCCCCAAGGTGTAGCCCAGGAAGCCGGTCAGCGCGAACACCGCCAGCAAACCCCAAGCGCTGTTACGCAGCCGGGTTACCACAAACAGCAGACCGAAATAGCCCGCCAAGGTCATCAGCCAGTGCAGCGGCGGGGCATGGCTAACCACCGCAACCCCAGCAATGAATGCGCTAAACAGCAGGGTTAGCGACAGCAGCATGTAGGTATTGCGCAGCACCGAATTGGCAGCCAGATCCCTGTCGGATACCAGCGGTTTGACCAGAAATTCGTCTTTCTGCAACATGGTTGAAATAGCCTCGTTTAAAATGAACAGATACTAGAAGAATTGACCAACTGGAATTATAGGTAGTTCCACCGTAAACCGCTGCTATCCCATAAATAACAGCTTCCTATACAATAAACTATACTAAAATTAGGTTATATGAAACCTACTTAACAGGTAGTTATATGATTTCAAAAATGAGTAATAATATGAATTCATTTGACAATATCAAGACTTTCGTTTTCCAGCATTCCCACGCCAGTAAGAATCCAGTAAGTCGTTGAAAAAATTGGATACCTACTTTCGCGGGTATGGCGGATTTACGGGTTTTAGCGAGAGTCCTGAGTATGTTCTAATCACGTCTGAACTCACGGGCGTTTCAGGTTTGGCCGCAAAAGGAACAATAGGCTGGCTAAGAATGTCGCATTGAAGCGTTTTCTTTTATTCAGCGGCTCAAGGCTGGAAAGCGGCATTGAATCCATTTACAATCAAACAGTAATCAAATACCACAAAGCAACCGGTGGAGACCAGCAGGATGGAAGTCATCAATACCGATGTGGCCATTGTTGGTGCGGGGGGGGCGGGGCTACGCGCCGCAATTGCCCTGGCCGAGGCCGATCCCAAGCTACGCATTGCCTTGATTTCAAAGGTTTACCCGATGCGAAGCCATACCTGCGCCGCTGAAGGCGGCGCAGCCGGCGTGATCAAACCCGATGACAGCATGGATCTGCATTTCAGCGACACCGTAGGCGGTGGCGACTGGCTGTGCGATCAGGACGTCGTCGAATACTTTATCCACGAAGCCCCGAAAGAACTGCTTCAACTGGAGCATTGGGGTTGTCCGTGGAGTCGGGAGCCAGACGGCTCGGTTGCAGTGCGGCCTTTTGGCGGCATGAAGATCAAGCGCACCTGGTTCGCCGCCGACAAATCCGGCTTTCATATCCTGCACACCCTGTTCCAGACCTCGCTCAAGTTTCCCAGCATCCAGCGCTTCGACGAGTACTACGCGGCTGATCTGCTGGTTGACGATGGCCGTTGCCAGGGATTGACCGCTATTGAGATACGCAGCGGGCAGATGCGGCATTTCCAAGCCAAGGCGGTGATCATCGCCGCTGGCGGCGCCAGTCGCATGTTTCCGTTCACCACCAACGGGGCGATCAAGACCGGCGACGGCATGGCGTTGGCGTATCGCGCTGGTGCGCCGCTCAAGGATATGGAGTTCGTTCAGTACCATCCAACCGGCCTGCCCAATACCGGGATTCTGCTGACTGAAGGATGCCGAGGCGAAGGCGGGATTCTTCTCAACAAGGATGGTCGCCGCTACCTGCAAGACTACGGCATGGGGCCGGAAACACCCATCGGGCAGCCGGTGCTGAAGACGATGGAACTCGGCCCACGCGACCGGCTCAGCCAGGCTTTTTGGCATGAGCAAAAGAAGGGTAATACGGTCTCGACGCAGTGGGGTGATTGCGTCCTTCTCGATATGCGTCATTTGGGCGAGAAGAAGATTAACGAGCGGCTGCCGTTCGTGCGCGATCTATCCAGCAGCTATCTTGGCGTTGATCCGGTCAAGGATCCCGTTCCTATCCGTCCCGTGGTGCATTACATGATGGGTGGCATCCATACTGACATCAATGCGGCAACCCCACTGGCTGGTTTATTCGCGGCTGGTGAGTGCGCCTGCGTCAGCATCAATGGCGCTAATCGCTTGGGATCGAATTCCCTGACTGAGCTTTTAGTGTTTGGACGGCGGGCGGCGTTAAGCGCCATCAGCTATATTCAGGCCGAATCGCGTTCTAGCAACGATGCGATATTGGCGACCCAGGCGCAAGACTCCGAATCCCGCATTAAGGCGTTGTTCGAGAAAGGCAAGGGTTCCGAAACCATTTCCGGGCTACGCAAGGAGATGATGGATACCATGGAAGAAAATGTTGGCATCTATCGCGTCGGCGAGGAATTAGCCAAGGCTTGCGAAAAGATTGGGGAGCTCCGTCAGCGTTACGCCAATATCGAAGTGCATGATAAGAGCAGCGTCTACAACACTGATTTATTGCAGGCATTGGAACTCGGTTCCATGCTCGATTGCGCTGAGGCAGTGACTGTTGGCGCCTTGGCTCGCACCGAATCACGAGGCGCTCATCAGCGCCTTGATTTCACTGAACGGGACGACCAGCGCTTTCTCAAGCACTCGTTGACCTACTATCACCCCAAGGATCCACCACGGGTGGATTACCTCGACGTGGTTGTCACTAAGTCGCAACCGGGCGTCCGTGATTACTCAGGAGGCAAGAAATGAGCGAGCGCCAAATTCAGTTGGAGGTGCTGCGTTATGACCCGGACACCGACAGCGAGCCTCGGTTCCAGTCCTATACCGTTCCCTGCAAGAACGAGTGGGTGGTGCTGGACGCCCTGAACTATGTCAAGGAGAATCTTGACACCACGTTGAGTTATCGCTGGTCCTGCCACATGGCGGTCTGCGGCAGTTGCGGCATGATGGTCAATGGCGAACCTAAACTGTCCTGCAAGGCGTTTATCCGTGAGTATTCAGATAGCATTCGGGTTGAGCCTTTAGCCAACTTTCCCATAGAGCGCGATCTGGTCACTGTGGTTGAAGACTTTATCGCCAAGCTGGCTTCAGTGAAGCCCTATCTCATTCCCAAGGAAGACAAACCGATTAGCGCCGGCGAGTTCAAGCAGACTCCGGCTGAATTGATGACGTACAAGCAATACACCCTGTGTATTAACTGTATGTTGTGTTATGCGGCGTGCCCTCAATACGCGCTGGTTCCCGAATTTATCGGCCCGGCGGCGATTGCCCTGGCGCATCGTTATAACCAGGATTCACGGGATGGCGGGGCGCGATGAGCGACAGGAAGTGATTGCTTCCCATGAGGGCGTGTGGGAATGTTCATTCGTCGGTGCCTGCTCTGAGGTTTGCCCCAAGCATGTGGATCCAGCCGGCGCGTTGCAGCAGGTCAAGGTTGCCAGCACCATTGACTGGTACAAAGAACACTTGATGCCGTGGGTGAAGAAATGAGTACAAAACCTTATGTCCGGGAAGTGTCCAAATTTGACTGGTACTTCAAGCACCCGCGCTACATGCGCTATATGGCGCGCGAAGTCACCTGCATCTTCATCGGCGCTATACCTTCCTGCTGATCGCTGCTCTTGGCAGCCTGTCTCAAGGCAAGGATGCGTTCGATGCGTTTGTTTTGGCGCTGGGAAGTCCGTTCTGGGTATTGTTTAACGCAGCAGCACTGGTCGCTGCGGTGTATCACAGCACGTCCTGGTTCAACGTGACGCCGCAGGCGATGCCGATTCAGCGCGGCGAAGAATTTGTGCCGGGCAACATCATCATTGGCGCTCACTATGCGGTCTGGGCGGTAGTCTCGCTGGTCATTCTGGTCTGGGGGGTGTGATATGGCTAAATCCAGCAAACCAATCTTCTGGGGACCTTTCGCTGCTGGTGGCACGATTACCGCGTTTGTCACTCCAGCGTTAGTGCTAGTTACCTTGTTCGCCGCAATGCGATTCTCGCCGGATATGTTCACCTACGACAGCATCCATGCCTTTGCCGCGCACTGGCTGGGCAAGCTGATCATCTTCGGCATCATTCTGTTGTCGCTGTGGCATGCCGCGCACCGGATGCGAGTGACCTTGTACGACTTTGGCCTCCGCGCAGATGAGTTGGCGGCTGTCGTTCTTTACTCGCTCGCCGGTCTGGGCACGTCATGACGCTGTTTTATCTGTTGCGCATCTGAGGCTGTCCGCAATCCAACCCTGTTGTCCGCCACTGCACGAGGTTTTTTGCTGACCTTGCAGCGGCGGATTTTCTTTTACATCTTCAGCTTAAGGTGAGCCAGTGAGTTCGAAAGAATCGGCGGCAGTCATTGAAAATGTTCAGCAATTGGCGCCTGGTGTGGAGCATGAGTTTTCAGCGCCAGCCCCTATTCCTGAGTACTTGCAGCAAACGTATTGGTGGGCTTACCTTCACCCGATGGGTGTGCGTCTTTTCGAGCGGCAATGGCTGGTTAATCTAATCCTGTGGGGTAATTTCACTCGTTTGCGTGATCTGGCGCTACAGGAAATGGGATCAGTGATTGATGGCAAGGTTTTGCAGGTAGCCTGTGTTTACGGCGACTTTACCGAGAGCCTGGTCAAGCGATTAGGACCTGACGGTTCTCTGGACGTGGTTGATGTCGCGCCGATTCAGTTGAACAACCTTGAAGCCAAGCTCAAGGATCAGGGGAATGTCGCGCTGCATCGCCAGGATTCATCACGGATGCTGTTTGAGGATGCCAGTCGTGATTATGTCGTGGTGTTCTTTCTATTGCATGAGCAGCCTGAAGAAGTACGGCGGAAAACCATTGCTGAAGCTTTACGGATTACCAAACCCGGCGGTAAAACCATCTTCGTGGATTACCATCGTCCCGATTTGACCAACCCGTTTCGCTATATCATGGTGCCTATCCTGACTACCCTGGAGCCTTTTGCGATGGATCTGTGGCGTCAGGAAATCACTGATTGGATACCGTCTGAGTTATCTCCGATGCAGGTTGATAAACAAACCTTTTTCGGCGGACTCTACCAAAAAGTTGTGATGACTCGGTAGCTGTGGCTTGCGCTGACAGACATTCTTTTGCCACTTGGCGCATGACGACACTGCTCCCCTTTCGATGGTTGCACTTTAGGCAAAAACGGTCCGGCCGGGTATTGATGATTTCCTTGCCGGACTCTTCCTTTCTCAACCCGTTATCATTTTGCACTGATTCGATAGCGCCTTGATTCATTCTGGCCTGTAGCCTGATCCTTCGCTGTCACCCCGCTTGGCCTCATATAGCAATTTTATGAGTTGTCTGCGTAGAACAGGCTTCCAGCCCGTTGTTATGCAGTGAAAGGGCAGGATGCCCTTTCTAAAACTCGTTTAGGATTGCCATATCTTCGTTATTAATACTTTTGCTGCCTGGTTGATGACAGGCCGATGACTGGGAACGCACGTAATTGGGCAGTGGTATGCTTAACCATCCAGCCGTTTAATTTTGGCTGAATCGGGCAACGGCTATTTTGGCCGGTTATCAACCATCCTATCGTTATGAACTCCGATGCTGGTCGAGATGGAGCAGTGAAAATGAATATTGGGATCGATCTCGATCAGGCCATTCATGCGCTGGCGGATGCGCTTGATCTGGTAGGCGTGGACGAAATGCTTCACGGCAAGCGCGTGGGTCTGATGGCGCAGCAATGCGGCCGTGGTCTGGGTCTTGGCGAGCCGGAACTGGAGGATTTATTCCATGTCGGTCTGCTGCATGACTGCGCGGTCTCTTCCACCACCATGCACCGGCGGCTGATTAACGAACTGGATTGGGAGGGCGCGGAGTTTCACTGCCGCCGGGGCAACGAACTACTGGGTGAGTTTCCACCGCTGGCGCATCTGGCCCCGATTATTGAACATCACCACAGCCACTGGGACCTCCTGCGCCAGCAGGATTTGCCGGAATCTACCCTTCAGCAGGCCAACCTGATCTATCTGATTGACCGGGTGGACGCCTTGGCGACCCCCGGCTATGAACGCGATCTGCTGCTGGTGCGGCACGGCATCCGCGATACGATCAGTAAGCTTAGTGGATCATTCTTCGCGCCGGATCTGGTGAGCGTGTTCATGGATGTGTCCGATAACGAGGCGTTCTGGCTGGGTCTGGAAAGTCGTCACCTCACCCGCTTTATTTATGAGCGGGAGCGCAAGAGCCGCATCCTGCTGATGAGCTTTGCAGAATTAAAGCAACTGGCGCTGCTGTTCGCCCGAATCGTAGACGCCAAAAGTCCTTACACCATGGAACATTCGCTGGGCACGGCCCGGCTGGCCCGGTTTCTGGCTGAGCAGGCCGGATTGCCGCCCGAAACCTGCGATAAGGTGGAGATTGCCGGGCTGTTGCATGATTTGGGCAAGCTGCGCGTACCCGATGAGATTCTGGAGAAACCGGCGGCGCTAACCGCCGAGGAGCGGGCGCTGATTCAACGCCACAGTTTTGAGACTTATCAGATTTTGCGCGGGATCACCGGCCTGGAAGACATCACCCTGTGGGCGGCCTATCATCATGAAACGCCTGATGGCAAAGGTTATCCCTTCCATCGCCAGGGCGCGGAGTTGACTATCGAGATGCGGATTATCGCCGTGGCCGATGTGTTCCAGGCATTAGCTCAGCATCGGCCCTACCGAAAACCGCTACCGCCGGATCAGATTATGAACATGCTGCGCAGCTTTGTCCGGCAGAACCGGCTGGATAGCGGAGTGGTGAAGCTGACCGGGCGACATCTGACCGCGTGTTGGCGACTGGCGGTAGGCCATGTTGCCGAATCAGTGACTGGCGTCTGTGCCGATGCCTACTCGTCCTAAAATAGCCCTGACAGGGCCTTCGCATCGGGTTCAAAAACTGTTCGCTGACGCCAATGATCGGGCGATGGCTAATTTCCAATCATGAGCATCGCTGTCATTGCCGAAAAACCGTCGGTGGCCCGCGACATCGCCAAGGTGTTGGGCGCCAGCCAGCGCGGTGAGGGTTTTCTGCATGGCAACGGCTATGTGGTCACCTGGGCGATTGGTCATTTGACCCGGCTGGCCGAACCGCACGAAATCAACCCCGACTGGAAACGCTGGCGGCGCGAGCTGCTGCCGATGCTGCCGGAACGCTGGCCGTTGATCATCAGCGACCAGACCCGCGATCAGTTTGAGAAGGGTGGACTTCCCGCTGCCCGAAGCGCCAAGCAGCGAGACGAATTCCCCCGCCCGGATCGACAGGCTGGCCTGTTCCAGCGCGACCACATGACCGTAGAGCTTGCGCAGGTTCGTGATCTCGACGGTGGCACCACGCGCGCCACCGGGCAGATCATGTTTCATGGACGCCCGCCCAGATGGTTGAACATGCCGGCCGTTGCGAACGTTGTCCTCAGAGGACACGCCACG
>JAAUTD010000226.1 GCA_012031845.1 Synechococcaceae cyanobacterium SM1_2_3 | reverse complement strand
TTCGAGCAAAGACATCTCAGAACAACAAGTACATGGCAACTGGACAACTTTTATTCAAAATAATTATGTCCAGGCTAATCCCAATAATGACCCGGATATTTCCTCAAAAAACAAACCCTGGCAATTATTACAGGCAGGTTTAGGATTTAGCCCAAGTACAGGAAACCCGAATAATGCTGATTATCCCAATGCTTATTTGAAATACATTTTTTATGATACTGATGGTAATTATGTAAGGAGTGGTATTGCCCATGTAACAGCAGCGCACCAAAACAGCTGGATGATATATGTTTTTTATCACAAATCTCAACCAATATGCAATATGCCCAAGGATTTTGAGCAGGTTATCGTACTCCATTACGAACCAGATCAATGGATTATGTGCTTTCCAAACCAATTAGGGTGAGCGTGATGAAGAAAAAAAATGTGGTTAAGTGGTGTTCTTTGTCTAGGTCTTATTAGCTTCAACAGTCCAGCCATGAGTGGTTGTAGTTGGTACGCGCTTGGTTGTTGGACGCAAGAGGTTATATCCTCAGTGGAACAATTGATAGAAAAAGTGGAGGATACGAACCATAATATAAATCAGCAGTTTGTAGATTATATGGAAAACGTGGTGCTGCCAGCAATGAAAGAAGCAGGTGAAAATATATCCTCATTTGATCCGACCCCTTATGCGGCCGTTTTGAATCAATCTGGTGTAATGTTTTCTAAGAATCCCTCATTCATGCCTTTGACAACATATCAAAAAAATGAACTTCGACCTTATTTTGGACACCTTGTGGATGAGGTAAGAATTCATTATGGATCGACTATGCTAAATCAAATAGTAGAAGGAGGTTGTCAATCATCGACTTTATGCCAGAATGGTGCAGTGCAAGGTGCAGTGCAAGCCGGTGCAATGACAATTTGCGATGATATTTACATCCCAGGCCCTTATTACGATGAAACAAATCCCGATCAACTTGTGCTGTTGGCTCATGAGATGGTTCATTCAAAGCAGTGTGATCATATTGCGAAAAATCCTTATTTATAGCAGTCCTATACAGGTTGTTGAATTTTTATACCAAACGCCACTAAAATAGTTTAGTATTTATAGTGAATAGAAAATGGAGAAATCAGCTATGTCACGAGTTTTCAAGCTTGACGTTTCAGAGTCTAAAGAGGAATTAGAATGCCTGTTAAAGCAAGAAAGAAACACCCGTAAACGTGAACGATTACAGTTTTTATATTGGTATAAAACAGGCCAAGTGGCGACTCGAAAAGAGTTAGGGAAATTGCTGAATCGAAGCCAAATTGCTATGGGTCATTGGATTAAACGCTATCGCGATCAAGGGCTTCAAGGCTTGCTCCATTTAGATGATCGAGGTGGCAATTTAGCACCTACCATTCCTTTAGAGCTTCAAGGGAAAATCAAGGAAAAGCTGGCACAGCCCGAAGGCATAGCGAGTTATCAATCGATTCAAGTGTGGCTTAAAGAAACGCATGGACTGGATGTGCCTTATTCAACGGTTTTTGGAACGGTTAAGTACCGGCTCAATGCCCACCTCAAAGTCCCTCGCCCGTATGCAGAGGGCTATGATCAAGAGGCGGTCGATGACTTTAAAAAAAGTGCAATCATCGGTTTGGGGTACACCCTCGAACACGGTATCAGCTTGGTGGAGGCCGTGGCCGCGCTGACCGCAGCGATCCGCCTAGGCGATCCGATGTGCCGGTTGCTGGGTTACGCCGGAACGGGCCAATCGTTTGCGGTGGTGCGACTGCTCCTGTCTTACGTTTCCCCTGATCGCTGTGGCGTGGAAGCCAGAATAACTTGATGTGATAGAATCAACGCATCAAGTCATCCTTCATCAAGGGGAGATTGTCATGAGAACCACGTTGGATATTGACGAGGACGTCCTCGCAGCCGCCAAGGAACTGGCTCGTCGGCAGCGGATGTCGACCGGACGGATGGTTTCCCGGTTGCTGCGCCAGGGTTTGACCGGTCAAGGAATGCCAGTCTCGTCTTTGGATCAGCAGAATTCCAGAATCCCCCCGGCCAGCGGATTTCACCCGTTCCCGGCGGGGCGAGTGGTCACCGACGATGAGGTCAATGCGCTGCGGGAGGCTGAGGGGGTCTGATGCGAGCGTTGCTGGATGTAAATGTCCTGATCGCGCTGCTCGATGCTGGTCACCTCCATCACCGGCTGTCCACGAACTGGCTCACCGCCCACATTAAACAAGGCTGGGCCTCGTGTCCGCTAACTCAGAACGGTTGTATTCGTATTTTCTCGAACCCCGCCTACCCCAACGCCGTACCCGCCGCACAAATTGCCCAACGACTGGCAGAGGCCGCGCAACATCCCGCTCATTCCTTCTAGCCGGATTCCATCAGCCTGTTGGAACCGGATCGTCTGGCGTGGGATCGGCTGCTGAGTGGACGCCAGGTGACCGATGCCTATCTGCTGGCGCTGGCGGTCGAACAGGGTGGACGCCTGGTCACTCTGGATCGAGGAGTGCCTTTGGCGGCGGTTCGCGGCGCACAGTCCCAGCATCTGGTCGTGCTGTCGTAAGTTGCACATCGTGGAACAGTGAGTCGGCAAACCAGGGCATCCGGTGAGATGAATGCTCTGCTTCAGTCAGCGATTTCCATTGCCTGCTTTGGGAATCAAGTCACCCTCAAGCGTTCCCGAATGCCTTGATATTCATCCAGGGAAGTGACGGTGATAGTGATGCGAACTTTACCAGTCTTCGAATAGCGGAGCTTGACATCAGCGCCCAGTTGCTCGCTCCAGAGCATTTGTTCGTGAGCGACATCGTGATCAATGGCGTTGCCAGACGATTGCCGTTGGGTCGCTTCCACGGGTTTTGCGATCTGACGTTCAAGTTCTCTAACGCTCCATTCCTGATCCGCCGCGTACTGCGCGAGTTCAATTTGCCGGGTTTGAGACAGTCCAAGGAGCAATTCCCCATGCTTGGCCGTCAATGCGCCTCGTTCGATCAGTGCCTGAATCAAACTGGGTAGTTTTAACAGACGCAGTATCCGATTGACCGTCTTAACATTTTGGCCAATGGCTTCGGCGAGTTCGGTTTGGGAGAAACCCTGTTCCTCCACCACGCCTTGATATCCGCGAGCCAGATCCATCGGATTGAGATCACTCCGGGCCACATTTTCAGCCAGCGAATACAGGGCAGTGCGTCGCTCGTCCAAATGGCGGATGATCGCCGGCACCGTACTCATTTCGGCCAGTTGCGCCGCTCGCCAACGCCGCTCGCCGGCCACAATTTCATAACAGTCGCTTTGGTCACCCTCCAGCGGGCGGACCACAATCGGTTGGATGATACCCAGCGCTCGAATGGTCGCCGCCATCTGTTCCAGTTCCACCGGATCGACGGTTCGACGCGGTTGATTATGCCGTGGGATCACCTTTTCAATCGGCAGTTCCCGTTTCAAGCCGTCGGTAACGGTGGGATTGCCGGGTTCGGCAAGATTGAGAAATTCCGCCATGCTTCTGCGGTTACTTGCCATGTCGGCTCTCCGCATTGATCTCGGTTTCGGCAGCGCGCCAAACCTGCCAGACATGCTGCATGATCTCGGCGTTTACCGCATTCATGGCGTCGATAGCCTTGAGATAGGTTTCGCGCGCTCCGCGAGGCGCCTCGATTTCGTAGAGGCTCATCTGATCGCCGGTCGCCCGTTGCAGTTCACGGGTTTGCGGCATCCGGTTGGTCAGGAGAAATTCGCCGTAGGCTTTATTAAGCAGAGTGATGTTAGTGCGGGTTTCCGGGGCGCTGTCGGTGCGGGTCATTAACAAGGAGAGTTGTCTGACTCGTAGTGCTTTCGAGTAGGTGCTGGCTAATTGGGACAGGATGGAAAAATACTGAATGCTGCTGGCGATGTCATAAAAGTTGGGGGTAATCGGCATCAGAATCATGTCCGCTGCGGCGATAGCGTTCAGGCTAAGCATCCCCAACGCAGGCGGGGTATCCATCACGATCAGATCGTAGCGATTCTCGACCTGTTCCAGGGCCTGGCGCAGGCGTTGGGGTAGCGGCCCGAGCCGTTGCAAGTCGTCGTCGCGGGCTTGCAGCATTTGCCAGTCGGTGTACTGCAACGACAGTTGCGCGGGCACCAAGTCGATTTCGTTCCAGCGGGTCTGTTTAATGCTTTTTAGAATGAGGGTTGGGTCGGCAGTCAAGCTGGGGCCAATATCTTCGTCCGAACCCATGTTTAAGCCGGGGACTAGGCCAAACGCGGTGGTGAGCGTCGCTTGAGGATCGAGATCGATCATGAGTACGCGAAAGCCTTCTCGCGCCGCGTAATGACTCAGGTGCAGGGCATGGCTGGTTTTCCCGACGCCGCCTTTAAGATTGCTGAAAATGAGGTGCGCACACCCGGTGGGGTGGCCGGCGTCCCGCCGCAAATGCCGTCGGATCTGATTAATTTCGTTGTAGTTGTAAATACGCCGATCCAACGAGCCGAACCGTGCAGTGCGCGGCTGCGGAAGCGCGCCGTCTCCTTCCTTGTCGCGTAGGTGCTGGCTGGTGCAGCCAATGATTTCCGCGGCTTTTTCGATGCCAAAATCAGGCAGGCTGCGCTGCTCGTAATTGCGCTCCAGGTAAGTTTGCAGGTCGCTTAACAGTTGTCGTCCGCGCTGAGAGGCGTTCTCTGCCAACTGGGCTAAATCGAATCCAGTCACGAGCATGCGGGGGCACTCCTTGAAAATAGGGTGGTATGTTATTTTGCTGGCATTTGCATTTATTAAGCAAATAAAGTGCTTTTTAGCCAATTTTCTCACCGGTGAGAAAATGAGTGGAGTCTAAATTTCTCACCGGTGAGAAATTCACCGGGTTTAATAGCGATGCAGTGTCCACCGGCGTGGCTCTATTCCAAACGGAGTCTGAGAGGGTGCGGCGCTGAGGCGGGTTGACCGTTTGCCAATAGATGGCGCACTCAACAGCACTACGGAAAGTGCTACTCAGGATCCCAAGGGTTCTCCAGTTGCAAGCGTCCTCGATAAAGCGAACCCCGTGGTTTTTCAAGCAAGCCAATCGGCAATTTCAGCGCGGGGACCAACCGCGCCTGGGCTTCGCCCGGATCGGTGACGAAAATGGACCAGATCGCGTGTGAGCCGTAAGGCAGCAGCAAACCCTGGCAGCCCATCCGATGGTAGATCACCCGGCGCTCCGGGAAGGCGTGCGCCTGGACCCCAGGCTGCTCCATCAGCCTTTCAGCAAACCGGCGCGCCGCCACCCAGTAGGCTTCTTCGGTCCGCCAGCCCGGTCCCGGTTGCCGGTTAAACTGCGGGTGGCGTATCACGTCCTGCAAGACCTGGCGCACAGCTTGACTCAATGCCGTGGGGCATGATGGCCTCTCGCCGGGCGCGGCGCTGGTCGGCGCTGTCGCTCGGAGTTCAGCCGCCGCGACCGGCGCATCCTCCGGCAGGGACGCGGGCGGCGCTGGTGTTGTCCCGATGGCGTTGACCTGCGCCCAGAACGCGGCGGAGTCTATCCAGTCAATCCCGTGGGCGGCGGCCAGGAACAGCCCTTGTTGTCCGGCCTCGGGCAGCCATACGCCCGCCAGCAGGGTGCCCAGACCTGAATAAATCGCCTGAACCCCAGTCGATGCGGGACGCCACGCCCGCGATGGCGGGTAGGGATCCAGGATGCGGGTCAGCGGGCAGCGCATCGGCAGGCCGCGCCAGCTCTACACCGGCGCGCCGAAGCGCGATTACCAGCCCATCCGGCAAGCGCCGCTGATTGCGGCTTGAGCCGGCGCGCCTAACGGCGGCAACGCAGGAAAACAATCTGCGTTGTCGGCTAATCTTTCGGCATGCGCTTTCGGCAGGATGGCTGGGTCGAGGCAGCGTGCTGGTGGTGCAGACCGTCAGGCCGCGCCACCAACACCTTGCGCCTGCGCCGCAGGCCGCAGCAGATCAAGCGACGACATCGGCTGCGGTCTCCGCAGAGCCTCTTCCATCGGCAAGCGCCATCCGGGCATCAAGCTCCGCGAAGGCCGCAAGCTGCTCGGATCGAGCCGCGCCGTCCGGGATGAGGTCCATCACCGCCCGCGCGAGCGCCGCTGCCGTCGCCTCGTCCTGCAGCAACTCCGGCACGACATTGCGGCCCAGCACCAGATTGCACATCAGGACGCTGTGGCTTTTGATGAGGCGCCGCGCCACCCAGGCCTCCAGCGCATTGCCGCGATAAGCGCCCACCAAGGGGATGCCAGAGAGAGCCAGCTCCAACGTGACAGTGCCGGAGGCTGCCAGCGCCACGCGCGCCCGGCGGAAGGCCGCACGCTTGGCCTCG
>JAAUTD010000225.1 GCA_012031845.1 Synechococcaceae cyanobacterium SM1_2_3 | reverse complement strand
GTCAGGCGCCGCCAGCCGCCGGTCGCCACGATAGCGGGTCGCGGCGATCTCATCCCACGGCAGCGCGTTTTTTCTGTGCGCTCTCGCCCACGTCTTCGCTGTCCACCATCGAAGGAATGGCAATATCAGGCCGAACCCCGCGATGCTGGGTACTGCTGCCGTTGACCCGGTAGAACTTGGCGATGGTCAGCTTCAACTGACCCTGCGACTCCTTGGCCTTGGTGAAACGGTTCAAGTCCACCAGGGTTTGCACCGTGCCCTTGCCGAAGGTCGGATCGCCGATGACGATGCCGCGCCCGTAATCCTGAATCGCGCCGGCGAAAATTTCCGAAGCCGAAGCGCTGGCGTGATCCACCAGCACCGCCAGCGGCCCCTCATAAACCTGACCGGGTTCGCCGTCCTTTTCCACTTCGACGTTGCCGCTGACATTTCTGACCTGCACGACCGGCCCTTCGCTGACGAACAAGCCGGTTAAATCCACCGCTTCCTGCAACGAACCGCCGCCATTCTCGCGTAAATCCAGCACCAGCCCGTCCACCTTGCCGCTCAATTCACCCAGCAGGCGACGGACATCGCGGGTCGTGCTGCGGTAATTGGGATCGCCGCGCCGGGCGGCATCGAAATCGCTGTAAAACGCCGGAATGGTGATGATGCCAACCCGCAGATCGCGGCCGCCCGGATCGCGAAGAGTCTTGATCTCGCTTTTGGCGGCCTGCTTTTCCAGCTTGATGGTGTCGCGAATAATGCGGACGGTTTTCTCCATCGCCGTCACTCCGGCCTTACCCGGCTGCACTTTCAGCCGCACCACCGTGCCGCGCTGACCGCGAATCCGATCCACCACATCGTCCAGCCGCCAGCCGATCACGTCCAACCACGGCCCATCATCGCCTTGCGCCACGGAGACGATCCGATCCCCGGCCTTGATTTGCTGACTGAGATCCGCCGGCCCGCCCGTCACCAGTTCCACGACAGTCACCAATTCCTCGTCCATCCGCAGCACGCAGCCGATGCCCTCCAGCGACAACCGCATCTGGATATTGAAGTTTTCGGTGTTGCGCGGCGAGAAATAGGCGGTATGCGGATCAAAAGCCTGAGCCACTGCGTTCATATACAACTGGAACACGTCGTCGCTGGTGGATTGCTGCGCTTGCCGCAGCCGATTGTCGTAGCGTTTGACCAGCAGATCGCGGGCCGCGCCCCGCTCCTTGCCGGACAGCATCAGCGTCAGCATTTCGTGCTTCAGCCGCTTGCGCCAGTAGTCGTCCAGATCAGCCAGGTTTTTGGCCCAGGGCGCATCCTTGCGCTCCAGGTCCAGCGATTCATCCACGTCAAAACGGAAATCCTGCTGGAGCAGCGTTTGGATCCGGGCGGTGCGCTCGGCCAGTCGGCGCAGATAGGCATTGAAAATGGCGTAGGCCGGCTGCAAATCGCCGCTTTTTAGCGCGTCGTCGAGGGTGTTGCGGTATTTCTCGAAGCTGGCGATATCGCTGGACAGGAAATAGGCGCGACTGAAATCCAGATCATCAAGATAAGTGGTCAGCACCAAACCGGACAGCCGATCATCCAGCTTGCTCTGCCGGTAATGATGCCGGGACAGCAGTTCCGCAATCGTCTGATCCAGCGAAACCAGTTTCGTGGTGGGCGCCAGTGTTTTGATGATGGCGGCCAGGGGCCGGATCCGCCGGTTTAGCCAGCGATCCGTTCAGGCCCAGCCCCAGCAGCAGGGGCAACGCCAGCAGGAATTTCAGGAGTTGGACGTTAGGCATAATGCGGTCTCGACAGAAACGAGCCTCGACGCGCCACCCGATTCAGACTCGGCTCAAACGATGGTTGGGACGGGATGAACCAGAATAATGTCGGTGGCGACCGGTTGTTTGCCGTTGGGTTCGGCCAAAGTGAATTCAAAGATATGATTGCGGGAAGGCAGCTTCATCACATTAAAACCCTCTGGCAGACTGGAATCGTGAAAAAACGCGGTGCGATACGGCGAATCCGAATCGCGGGAGTCGGTTTTCCACAGATACGGCGACAGTTTGACCAGAAAACGCATGAAACCGAAACTCTTGTTATCATCATGGTGATAACAGTAACCGCGCACCCGCGATCCCATCGCCCCCCACAAAGGCGCGAAATAATCATCGCCACGGGTCGGCAATAACCCCGGCACCAGATAGCCGGATACAAACATGTCTGATTCCCGGCGCAATTCTTCGGACACGTTATCAAACGCCAAGGTTTCAACCCGGCAACCCTTATTTTGCAAGGCGCGCACCACCTGCACAAAATCGCCGTCGCCGGTCGCCAGCAGCACCCGATCCAGATTTTCCGATTGCAGCAGCACGTCTACCGCCATGTCGAGATCGGCATTAGCCTTGCCGTAACGGTTGCCGGCTTCATCCTGAAACCACTTGACCCGCTTTTCGATCACTTTATAGCCCAGTTCGCGCAGGGCGGACTGATAGGCGCGGGCTTTATCCCGATAAATCGTATTGGTTTCGGCCCGCTCCTCGTCATAGGACAAATAAACATTGAGACGAAGCGGTTCGGCATGATCACGGCAGGCAAATTCGCGTAATACGTCATATTGCATCCGCTGACCGCCATTGCGGGAGATATTGGCGGCATCCACATAAACGCCAACTTTGGCATGAGATTTGATTTCAGTCATGGTTATGGGTATCTAATGTGCTTAATGAATTGATGCTTTGGCTATACCAATTGCGAAGGTTTCCAAAACGGAAAACTCAAGGAAATTATTACAGAATGGCTACCCGCCTGCTGTACTTTTAGGACAGGCCCACATTGTCGGGCCAGATGGACAGGCTCAGCAGAATGATTCCACAAGCCGGATTTTACCTTGTTGATGAAGGACGTTCAGGCTCTCCTGATCATCATTGGCCCGATCGCGCCGGATCAAAGAGGGCCTTGGGCCTGTTGCGAAGGGGCTGGAAATCAGCGGTTAATGCAGAACAACACGCTGATTTTATTTGGTGCCGGGAGAGAGACTCGAACTCTCACGACCTTGCGGCCGGTGGATTTTGAGTCCACTGCGTCTACCGTTCCGCCATCCCGGCTGGTGAGGGCTTATAATTATTCAGTATTTTTCATCGCTCGGCAAGGCAAACAACCATTCCATCTGGTTGCGCCTGGATAATGTCACTGAGCGCCATCGGCGCAAACCCCTGCAACCTGACCTTCGAGCGACATGGGACTGACACCAACACTCAAGATATTGAAAGCGGAATTGTTGCTGCTGCTGGCGGCGGTAATCTGGGGTTTCGCTTTTGTAGCCCAGCGCGTCGGCATGGAACATATCGGCCCGTTTAGCTATAACGGCATCCGTTTTCTGCTGGGAGCCTTGTCGCTGCTGCCCCTGCTTCTGCTGAATCGGCGATCCGCCGGTGTGGCTGACGCTGGTAACGGCGGGCGATGGATTCTGGGCGGTGGGCTGCTGGCCGGGCTGCTGCTGTTCGTCGGCGCTTCGTTGCAGCAGGTCGGGATCGTCTACACCACCGCAGGCAAGGCCGGATTTATCACCGGGCTGTATGTCGTGATCGTGCCGCTGCTTGGCCTGTGGTGGGGACATCAAACCCCGTGGAGCACCTGGGTCGGCGCCGCGCTGGCGGTAGCAGGTCTCTATCTGCTGACCCTGGCGGATACGCTGACCTTGGCCGATGGCGACGGGCTGGTGCTGGTCGGCGCACTGTTCTGGGCCGGTCATGTGCTGGTCATCGGCTGGTTGTCGGGGCGGCGCATCGACCCGGTGTTGCTGGCGTGCCTGCAATTTATCGTCTGCGCCGCGCTCAGCCTGGCGGTGGCGGTTGCCACCGAATCCATCAGTCTGGACCGTCTACGGGCGGCGATGTGGCCGATTCTGTATGGCGGACTGCTATCGGTTGGAGTCGCCTATACTTTGCAGGTTGTGGCTCAACGCGATGCGCCACCCGCTCACGCCGCGATTATCCTCAGTCTGGAAACCGTATTCGCAGCCATCGGCGGCGGCTGGCTGCTGGATGAAACCCTGTCGGAACGCGGTTTATTTGGCTGTATATTGATGTTCGTCGGCATGGCGCTATCGCAGTGGGGCATTGGCAAAGCCTCTCCGACTGCGCAGTGGAATAAGCCGGGGTGATGCTGGATTTGAGCAGTGCCGACGTATTGACGCACCCCGCGTTCTGTTAAAATTGCAAACTGTTCACCTTCAACAATGAACCATAATCGGGAGTGGCCATGAAGGAAATCTATCTGGGGCGCCAGCCGATTTACGATTTGAACTTTCGACTGGAAGGTTATGAGCTGTCCTATCACCCAACCGATGTCGAAAATACCAGTCTGCTGGATAGCGAGCTGTCCAGCTCACAAGTGTTATTTGACACTCTGGCCGAGGTGGGACTGGAGCGACTGGTTGGCGTCAGCAAGGCGTTTTTGAACACGGCCCGCGAGTTAATCGTGCAGGGATATTTGCAGCAGACTATTGCTCCATCGCCGCAACTGGTTTTTCAGGTCAGCACCGACATCATGGTTGATCAGCCATTAGTAGATGCGCTGCGTTTATTACGCAAAGAAGGCTACTGCTTTTTGCTCAATAATTATGTTGATAACGAAGCCTATCAGGCTTTGCTGGAGATTGCCGATTACGTCCGTATTGATATAGCTGCTACCACAGCGGCGCAGGCGCACCGAATTATTACCCAGCTTCACAAGCGGGGCATTGCGCTTATTGCTGGAAACATTGAGGATCAGGATATTCTGGAATCGTGTCAGGCGTTACGATTTAATTACTTGCAGGGACGCCATTTTTCTCAGCCGCGCATGCTCAAATTCAAAGGAATTTCCACTAATCATCTCACCGTGCTGCGACTGATCAGCGCATTGAATCAACCCGCCGACATTGATATAAAAACAGTCGAATCCATCATTGCCCAGGATGTTTCTCTAAGCTATAAGCTATTACGTTATATCAACTCCGCCTATTTCAATTTATCCCATCGGGTTGAATCCATCCAGCGGGCGGTGACCCTGCTTGGTTTGCGCAATATCCGCTCCTGGGCCACGCTGCGCTCAATGTCCTCAATGGACAACACTCGCGACGATTTGCAGACCGTTGCCTTGGTCCGCGCCAAAATGTGCGAGGCGCTGGCTATGCGGTTGGCTGGATCGAAACAACGCGATAGCGGTTTTACCGTCGGACTGCTTTCAGTGCTGGACCTGGTGGCCCAGGCGCCCATGCCGGATGTACTGGCGACACTGCCTTTGGATGAAGAAATTAATGCGGCCCTTCTGCGTCATGAAGGGATACTAGGCAAAATTCTGGCCTGCACTCTGGCGTATGAGCAATGCGACTGGGCCAAGCTGACGACGTTGGGGCTGGACGCCGAACAGGTCAATGAAGTCTATCTGGCGGCTCTGGCCGACGCCTATCAGGCCAGTTATGAACTGTTGCGTGACTAAAAACAGGGTGGAAGGCGCTATCGGAGCTAATGGGTTTCACCCACTGCGATGATGTGTGGCGAAAATCTCGCGCCGGGCTAAATCTGGGTTGCTGCTCCATCCCGCATAACCCTCATCCGCTGCGCCCTTGAATTTCTGCGATGCAACCCCAACTCTGCGGCATAAACGGGGCCACGCCGCCCCATCAATTTCATGAGTGACGGAGATGCAATTCCATGACCCCTACCAAACCCGCTCTGGACCCTGACGCCAGGGTGGCTTCATCCCTGGCCGAGACCCTCCCCAACGCAGACGCGCTGACCGCTGCTTTGCAAGCTGATACAACCCTAGTCAATCAGGCCGATTTTGACGCGATGCAACACGAACTGGATCAGGCGCTGGCCAAGGCTGACGAACACTGGAAGCTGTATCTGGGCGCCCACGCCGAGATGGAAAACCTGCGCAAGCGGGCCGAACGCGAGGTGCAAAACGCCCATAAATTCGCGCTGGAGCGGTTTTTTAATGAGTTATTGCCGACGCGGGACAGCCTGGAGCTGGGTCTGGCCGCGGCCAGCACGGCGGTGGATGTCGCTCAACTGCGCGAAGGCGTCGAATTGACGCTCAAGCAACTGGCGGCGGCGATGGAAAAATTTGGCGTCCGCGAACTGAATCCGCTGGGGGCCAAATTCAATCCGAATGAGCATGAAGCGATGGCGATGTTGCCCACTGATCAGGCCGAACCGAACACCGTGGTGCAGGTGCTGCAAAAGGGCTATCTACTCAATGATCGCCTGCTCCGTCCCGCCAAAGTCCTGGTCGCCCAGGCTCCGCCCAAGTCAGCGAGCTAAAACCGTCCCCCGCTATTGAAAACCCGCCGCTTCGCCCCCATGTCCGGCGGTAAGCCTGGATTAATAACC
>JAAUTD010000224.1 GCA_012031845.1 Synechococcaceae cyanobacterium SM1_2_3 | reverse complement strand
ATGGCGGCACAGCGGGCGGGAATGTTGTCAGGACTTTCGCTTCAGGTTCAAAAACCGTTCGGGGTAAAGCCCTGTCCGAACCCCGTTTATTACTAATGAATGCCCTTCGACCGCTGAGCTTGCCGAAGCGCCAGGGCGAGCGGATGGAGCGAAAGTCCTAGTTGTGTAATCAGCAAGCTTCCTAACTTCACCGATGAGGCTTTCCTTATGAGTAAACGCGATGACGATCCGATCAGCAATCCGGGCGTCAACCCCAGTTTCGAGACCGTGCTTGAAGGCTACCTGACCCGTCGGCAGGTGTTGCAAGGCGGGTTGGCGGCAATGGCGCTGTCGTTCATGCCCCCTGCCCTTAGCGGCCGCCGCGACAATGACGATACCCCGCATCCATCGCCGCTGTTGGGCTTTCAGTCCATTTCCGCCTCGACGGAAGACACGGTTCGGGTTCCCGATGGCTATTTAATTCAGGTGATCGCGCCGTGGGGCGAGCCGATAGGCCATAGCAGCCAGGCGGCGGGGCAGCCCGCGTTCAACTCCGACGCCAGCAACTCTGGCGCGGAACAGGCGCTGCAAGTCGGGATGCACCATGACGGCATGCACTACTTCTCATTACCGCCCGGTTCGGCATCCTCGGATCGCGGCCTGCTGGTGATAAACCACGAGTATATTGACGATGGTCTGCTGCATCGCGGCGGGATTGACGTAGCGAGCGCCAATTACATTGCGCCTACCGGCTGGACGACCGATAAAGTTATCAAGGCGCAAAATGCGCATGGGGTATCGATCATTGAAATCCAGCGCAAGGGCCGACAATGGAAAATCAATGCGCCTTCGGAATATGCCCGCCGGATTACCGCCAGAACGCCGATGCAGATTGCTGGTCCCGCCGCCGGTTCGAGCCTGATGAAGACGGCTTTTGACGCGGACGGTACCACCGTGTTCGGCACGGTCAATAACTGCGCCAATGGCTACACGCCGTGGAGCACCTACCTGACCTGCGAAGAAAACTGGAATGGCTATTTCACCAATTCGACTGGCGACGTAATCGGCGTTCCCGACGGCGATCAGAAAACCGAGATTCTGCGCGGCCAGAGCCGCTATGGCATCGTCAAGGACGGCGCAGGTTATCGCTGGCACGAGCATGACGAACGGTTCGACGCCGCGCTGCATCCCAATGAGCCGAACCGGTTTGGCTGGGTGGTGGAAATTGACCCCTTTGATCCCAACTCCACCCCGGTCAAGCGCACCGCGATGGGCCGGATCAAGCATGAGAACGCCGCTTTTGTCGTGGCCGCCAATCATCAGGTAGCTTTCTACATGGGCGACGACGAGCGCAACGAATACATCTACAAGTTCGTCACCCGCAACGCATGGAACCCGCACGACCGCGCCGCCAACCGCAATCTGCTGGATGACGGCACACTCTACGTCGCCAAATTCAACGCCGACGGCACTGGGCAATGGCTGGCGCTGGCGCATGGACAGAACGGCCTGACCGCCGCCAATGGCTTCGCCGATCAGGCTGAAGTGCTGGTCAAGACCCGTCAGGCGGCGGATCGGGCGGGCGCGACCATGATGGATCGCCCGGAATGGGTTGCGGTGCATCCGTCCACTAATGAGGTCTATTGCACCCTGACCAACAACAGCCGACGCGGAACCACGCCGCCGTCCAGCAATAACCCCGACGGCAGCACCTCCGCCGCCGCTGCTCGCCCGCCGGTGGACGCCGCCAATCCGCGCAGCGCCAACAACCACGGCCACATCGTGCGCTGGCGCGAGAACAACGGCGATCCCACCGATACGAGTTTCACCTGGGATATTTTCGTGCTGGCGGGCGATCCGGCCAGCGCTGTCGCCAACAACCAGGGCAACATCAAGGGCGATATTTTCAGCGCCCCGGATGGCTTGTGGATCGATGCAGCGGGCCGACTGTGGATTCAGACCGACGTGTCCACCAGCAGCCTGTATCACCCAACGCTGGCGGACCAAAACACCGAATACAAAAATTTCGGCAACAACCAGATGCTGGCCGCTGATCCGTCCACCGGCGAGATTCGCCGCTTCCTGACCGGCCCCGTTGGTTGCGAGGTGACCGGTATCGCCCAGACGCCGGATCGCCGCACGATGTTCGTCAATATCCAGCATCCGGGCGAACCGATTGGCGTCAATCAGAGCGTCAATACTGGGGATAACCCGACCCGCTTTAGTTCCTGGCCCGATGGCAGCGGACGGCCGCGTTCCGCCACCGTGGCGATCTTCCGGCACGACGGCGGCGTTATCGGCGCTTGATTTTGCGGCTTTTCCAAACAGAACGGGCGTCCCTGGGGACGCCCGTTGTTATTGGGAATGCGTAGATGCTACCGGACGGCTTCAAACCGCAGCGGTTCAGCCAGCAACGGCAAATAATCAGGGAAGTAAGTGCCGCCGTCCTCGAACGCTTTTTCCGAATCGATCAGAGTTTGGGCGTTGCCCACCAAATATGTGATCAACGCCGGGTTTTCGGTATCCACCGGACGGTCGGTAATAACCTCTCCCACCTGATAAGGCCGTCCATCCTGATGGGCGAACTCTTCTTCGCCCTCCCGGAAATAGCGATAAGTCACCGGCGTTTCCGGGAACACATCCTTGCCCTTGACATAACGCTGGGTGACCACCACCTGCCGATAGCGGCGAGCGCCTGCCAGAGCGTCATTCTTCGGCGGATACAGCAGTTCGGCGCGAATCGCGCCATCGGCGGTGAGGTAGTCGCCCCGCGCCGTTAGCTCGCGCAGCAGCTTTTGCCGCAGGGCCTGACTTTGCTGAAATCCGCTGGCGGTGGCGGTATCAAGCAACGGCCAGGCGGCGGAATAGCCATTGGCGGGCTGAATCGCAGCGGTCAGGAACCGTTCAATGGCTCCGGGCATATCGCCGTACAGGCTGACGCCCACCACGTTATCCAGAAAATGCCGGAACTCGCCCTTGTTCAATCCGCGATTGAGTGGATCGCCCATGCGGCCTTCGCCTGGGGTCTGATCCGGAGCCGCATCCGCTTTCGCCAGATAGCGCAGATAGTCCATTTCCTTCCAGCCCAGTTCGCCGGGGAGCTTGCGCGGCAGCGACCAGGTAGAATCCACGGTGTTGCCTGTGCCAGAGGTGAACACCGGGAACTCAGTAGTCTTGACCCCGCTGTGGCAGCCGATGCACTGCGCCAGTTCTTCGCGGCTTTGCGGACGCAGCGCACCGTTTTTGTCCTCGATATAACCGGCCAGATACCAGCCTACCCCGTTGTCCACCCAGCCTGCTCGTCATTGCCGTACACCGGCAGCCCTTCCTCCTTGGTGCCGGGCCGGAACTGGCTTGGATAGAACGCATTCCACTTGTACATGTAGCGGATTTTCCTTGGCCCGGCGGGCGCGAGCGCCGGGATAGGGGCTGATTTCCCGGTTGCGCCATCGGCGGCAACATCCACATAATGCAGCGGATGAGCGATTTCGGTTCCGACCGGATACAGGCCACGCTCCAGCGCTACCTTCTGGGCTGCGCCCTGATAGAACTCGCCGTCTTCCTTGCGCAGGCGATCCTGAATCGCCCGCTCCAGCAGATCGAGATTGCGGGCGTAGATGTTCAGATCAAAGCTGCCGTCGTCGCGCTGCATGAACGGTTTGGGCAGGCGGATGTAAATGCCGGAGACCGATCCGGTCATCGGGGTGAAAATACCGTAGGGCATGAAATTCACCGCCCGCCAGCCAGTAATCCAGCGGCCGTCGGCGTCCTGGAAAAAACCATTGCGCGACGTGTTGGAACGAACAAATCCGTCAGCGTCGGCGGGCAAATCCGCCGGGTCGAGTCCCGGAAACAGCCGAAAGGGCGACTCTACCCCGCCGTCCCAGTCCCGTAGATCGCCGGGCCGCTGCGCGAATGCCGCCCGCCAGTTGTCCTGCCGAATGTAGCTTTCCATGTCCCAGGTCTGCGGATCGAGACCGAGCGCGACTACCGCTTCCCGCAATTTCTCTGGCGTCAGCGTGTTTTCCCAGGCGTTTCGGCTCGGCGAGGGCGCAAACTGATTGACCGGTGTAAAGGTGTACTCCAGTTGCAGATTGCCCAGACGCGGCTCGGCGCCCGCCTGGGGGAAATTATTGCCAAGTCCGGCCAGATAGGCTCCGTTGGTATGGCAGAACAGACAGGCGTTCTGTGCGCCCCGCGAAGTCTCGATGTAGCACTGGGCGGGAATATGGGCGTGGGGATTGGAAAAGGTAATTGGGCTGCGGAAATCGCCCTGCGGATAGCCGACGCTGACTGCGGCGGCGGCAAGATTGCGGTTCGCGGCAGCGCTGGCGGCTTGCGCCGACGCCTGCCCCTGACTGTCGCTGCATCCGTTCAGGATTGCGCTCAGGATCAGCGCCATCGCTGCCGAATTGATATATTTCTGCTGACGACTCATGCGAAATTCTCCTCGCTAAAAAAACAAAAAAGCTGGCGAAGGTGCAAACCGCCAGCTTTCTCGACTTGAACCCACCGAATGCTTACAAGCCCGGAATGCCTCCGATATAACCCACCGGGGCAGAGAACTTGTCAATCATTGGCGTCAACTGGGTCTTGAGCGCAGCGCTGGTGGCGCTGGTAAAGTCACCCCAATGCTGATTATTAGCCATGATGTAGGCATGGCCGTTCAGGTTCTCGATCACCTGCAAGCCGTTGGTTTCGGCGCCCGCCACCGTAGTCAGAATGCGGGTCAGCTTCTGGGTGTCCACATTGTAGGCCCAGATGAAGTTGCTGACGTGCAGGCCGGAATCTTCACCGATAAACAGCGTCCGCATTTTTTCCGAGAAGAACACGTTATCGGTGTTGGCAATGGAGTTGACATCGGCGGTGTTGCCGTAGGAGTCAGCCGTCATCGGTTTACCCAACAGTTTGGGTTCCACATACATCAGGGTCGCCACCCAATCGGAATTGATGGCGTTGCCCTGGGTATCCTTGATCCCTGACTTCAACTCCAGGGTATAGGTCGCGCCAGCCAGATTCTGCGGCAGCTTGATGTGATCGGCCGGTTCGGTGGAGTCGGAGCGCATGCTGGTCTCAATGCGCGACATCGCCATGTACAGCTTCTTGTCCTTGCCGTTGATCGCCATGCCTTCCATCTTGGTCCATTCGGTGGTGCCGCCCAGCAGGGCGGTATACCGGCGGGTTTCCAGGAAGGCGGCGGCTTTCTCCATCCCCGGCTTGAGGCTGATGCATTCGTCAGCGGTGGAACCGGCGCGAACCCGGGTAAAGCCCGAAGGACAGGTTCCCGAAGTGGGAGCCACCGCGTTGAAAATGTCGTTGAAGGTGGTTTTTTCGGCCAGCGCCTTGATTTCGGCATCCGTACTCTGACCCAGCTTGATCCAGGTCAGATTGGCGCGGCCGCCATCCTGATCGCTGGTCTGATTCCATTTAGCGGTGTAGACCGCGCCAGCGGACAAATCGCCCGCTTTATCCGCCACGAACATGGTCATCTGCACATGTGCGCCATCGTCGCCCAGATAAACGGTGCGGCTGTCCGGCATGACGATAGCCTGCTCCCAAGTGCCGCGCGACATGGCATAGTGCTTAACGATACTGGTGGAGCCATCGCTCTTGACCGTGATTTCAGGAATGATGCCGTAATGGTAGGGATTGGCTTGCCGCTCGTTCTTGAAATACAGCTCGGTCATCGCCTTGAGGCCAGCGGTGGTGGTGCCGTAATTCTTGGAATCCAGCGGGTTATAAATCAGATCGTAGTCTTCCTCGGAGCCCAGATGGGTGTTCCACGGGGTCTGCGAACCGAAGCAGGGAATCCAGATGCCATTGACGCCAGAAAAATCAATTGGCTTGACTTTGGTCGCGGTCAGCTTGCCATCGCTGGCCTGGCTGATGTCAGCCAGGGTCATGGACATTGGCATCCGGGTGTACCAGCCGGGCGTCGTAAAAGCGACGGCGCCGTTGCTCAGAATCCAGTCATATTCATAGTGCGTGACCAGAAACAGCTTGCCGTCTATCTTGAGCAGGCTGTTGGCGTCCGGGGTTTCCGCGACCACTGGATTGCCCAGCGGATCGAGCAATGGCTCCATCTTGTAGTTGTAAAGCTGACCAGCGGCGTACTTTTTGCCGTTCACTTCGGCAACCGGGTCCTTGACGTTGAATAGGGTGTTGTAGGCCAGCGGGGCATCTACCACGCGCCCATCGGTGTACGTAATTTTGGCGACAGATTTAGTATAGGTTTTGGAAAACTCATCGGCAGTCGTTGGCGCTGGAGTATCGGTGAATTCCACCGACTTCACGACCGTGGATACGCTGGGGCTATCGTCGTCATCGCCGCCACAGCCCACCAGACCCAGCGCCGCCATTACCGCAACCGTC
>JAAUTD010000223.1 GCA_012031845.1 Synechococcaceae cyanobacterium SM1_2_3 | reverse complement strand
GCGCCGGCGCGGCTGAGGCGGGCGCAGGCGATGCGCGGCGCACTGGACTGGGACGCAAACCTTCGACCACGGATGATGGCAAGGTGCGGCCGAGCAGGCGCTGGATGGTGTGCAGGCGCGACATTTCATCGGCGCTGACCAGCGAAATCGCCAGCCCGGCGCAGCCGGCGCGTCCAGTGCGCCCGATCCGGTGAACATAATCCTCCGGCACATGCGGCAACTCGTAATTGACTACTCGCGGCAACTGCACAATGTCCAGGCCACGGGCTGCAATATCCGTGGCGACCAGCACCTGAATCCGGCCCTGTTTGAAATCATCCAGAGCGCGAGTGCGGGCTGATTGACTCTTGTTGCCATGCAAGGCGGCGGTGCGGATGCCGTCGCGTTCAAGCTGGCGGCTCAGCCGATCCGCGCCGTGCTTGGTGCGGGATAAAAGCCAAGGGTCGCGTCGCGGCCATCGGCTCTGAGGATTTGGCTGAGCAGGGCGGCTTTTTGCTCCTGATCCACCGGATGCACCTGCTGCTCCACCAAATCGGCGGGCGCGTTGCGCGGGGCAATGTCAATCACCGCCGGGTTATTCATAAAGTCGCCGGACAGTTGCCGGATCGGTTCGGCGAAAGTCGCGGAAAACAGCAGGGTTTGCCGTTGCTTGGGCAGCAACGCCAACAGACGGCGAATGGCGGGCAGGAAGCCCAAATCGAGCATTCGGTCGGCTTCGTCCAGCACCAGAATCTCGACGCTGGACAGATTGACCGATTTCTGGCTGATGTGATCCAGCAGTCGCCCGGGTGTGGCGACCAGCACGTCAACCCCGCGCCGCAGCGAATCAAATTGCGGTTTCATGCTGACGCCGCCGACCAGCAGCGCAGTACGCGGCGCGACATGGCGGCCATAAGTGCGAACGCTATCAGAGATTTGAGCCGCCAGCTCGCGAGTGGGCGTAATAACGAGCGCACGGGGCCGACCGGGTGGCAACGACCGCCCTTCGCGGCGAATATCCAGGCGTTGCAAGAGCGGCAAGGTGAAAGCGGCGGTCTTGCCGGTGCCGGTTTGGGCGGCAGCGAGCAAATCACGCCCTGCCAGGATGACCGGAATGGCTTGCGCTTGGATCGCGGTGGGCGTGGCGTAACCCTGGGCGACAACAGCGCGCACCAGGTCATCGGCCAGGCCGAGGGTAACAAATGGCATGTAAGCTCCTGAATCCGCCTGCCCATGCGGGGCGCATGGAACCGGTCCAGGCAGAACGAGTGAATTGAGGGATCGGGAAGCCCCGACAGGGGCGAACCACGGTGGGTTTGCTGGAGGAACGAGGGCCGGATGACCCGTTGAAGAAAATTTCGGGAGGAACGGCTGGAACCTCGGAGCGCGAACCGGATCGCGCTGCGACAAACTCACCGCCGAATGTAGCACGACGCCCGCTGTTTTACCTAATCGGGGTCATGGGTGCTGCGGCTGGACAGGCTTGATAATTTCAGTATTGCTACTGGATAGAGTGACTGCGCGACAGGTCTTGAAGAATTTCTTGCGCCAAGGCGTGAGCGGCAGAAAATTCGAGGGGAATAGTTTCAGAGATCACTCCAGCCGCAACTTCTTCAGGCCGAAATCGTTTGGCTCAGATATTTAAATTTCTGTGAAACAGATGTGGATAGGAAGTCAGAAAGTGGCCTGATTAAAAATAATGTCTTGATTAAGGAGAGGAATGTGGCGGAATTGATTGAAGGGGATGACGGGCTTCCGGCTAACGAAGTCAACGTCTGGGTCAAGCGTAAACATGATTATCTACGTCGATATGTTGGCATTTGCAGAGAGACGCGGAAAAAATATCTGGGATCAGGGAAGGGCGGGGCCGCTTACTTTGATCTGTTTTGCGCAACTGGGCGCGCCAGGATTAAGGGCACCGGGGAGTGGATTGAGGGGAGTGCGGTCACGGCCTGGAATATGAGCGTCGCTGGGGCGCTCCTTTTTCAGCGGTTTATGTATCGGACATTGACAAGAATAGTCTCGATGCCTGCGTGAGTAGGCTCAAGGCGCTTGAAGCGCCAGTGGTTCCTATCCCTGCCTGCGCTGTTGATGCTGTGCAGCAGATGGTTCAATCAGTGAATCATCACGGATTGCATTTCGCATTGATCGATCCCTATAACTTGGGGGCGCTGGATTTTAAGATTATTCAGGGGCTGGCGAAGCTCAAGCGGATTGACATGATGATTCACTTGAGCATCATGGATTTGCAGCGCAATTTAATGAGCAATCTCAAAGCAAGGGACTCAGTTTTCGATGCGTTTGCGCCTGGCTGGCGCAATGCTGCTGTGAATACAGCAGGCTCGCAATCCACCATTCGGAAGCTGATGATTCAATATTGGCGGAATCAGATCGCTGATCTGGGGACATGGCCTTCGACTGGGCAGCGGTTGATTGTCGGAGAAAAGAGACAGCCGCTGTATTACTTGCTCCTGGCGGCGAAACACGAGTTGGCGCATAAGTTCTGGGAGACAGCGGTTAACCCGGAAGGACAGAAGCAGTTGTTCTAAAGACTTGGGTGGGAATGCGGCGGATAGGCGTCCCAAGTGCGCCCACGAAATAGCCGTCCATTGGCTTTTTTGTGGCGCTGCACCCCATCGGCTCCCCATCCGCCCCATTGCTTGAAAAGAAGGCAGCGCCCGCCGCGTCGGCTTGTTCTTTGACGTGAGCCACCCAGTCTTCGTGCATCGGCCGGGCCTTGGGGCCGGACTCGCCACCCACGATAACCCAGTGAATGCCGGTCAGATCGATCTCGCCCAAGTCTTCAAGGAGGGGTTCGACCGATAGAAAGCGGATATTGGCGTTGGTGTGGCGCAGGTGAGTAATACGCGGGATTCCGTATTTTTGATCTTCAACCGAAACCCCCAGCCAGACATTTTGCGGGCAGTCTTTGCGGGCGAAGTAGCGCGGTAGCCGATCCGCTCGTTTGGTCAGAATTTGGTAGGTGTGTTGCGGGGTCTGTTCGATGATGGCGAACACCCGATCTAAAAATTCATCGGGAAGGTCTTCATGAAAGAGATCGCTCATCGAGTTGACGAAGTAGACGGTCGGCTTCTTGCGGCGCAGCGGTTGCTCCAAGCGGGTGGGGTGCATCGCTAGGTTAAAGCTGTTTTCATACCCCGGCGCACCCATCGCGTGGAGGCGGTGCGCCATGCCTTCGGCGTAGCAGTGTTTACAGCCCGGCGAAATTTTGGTGCAGCCCGTGGCCGGGTTCCAAGTCTGCTCGGTCCATTCAATGCTTGATTGCGTTGCCATAAAAAAACTCCGCCCGCCTAACTCACAATCTTGTCGTTAGACTCTAGTTTAGTCTCGATTCCCGCTGTATTTGTAAAAATCCTTGGATATCCAATCGGCAACCCCACAGGTTGTGATCACTAGAAAATTTTAAATTGAGGCGCTATCTGATTTGCTGCTCTCTGGGTAATTCCCGCCAAACTCACTGCAATCAAATCGGCTCTGCTCGCTTGCCGCTTGCCGCTTGCCGCTTGCCGCTTGCCGCTTGCCGCTTGCCGCGCCGATCCCTGAAATTGACCGTTTGCCGACTGCAAGGTAACGTAAGCTCATCATTACAAGCGGACGCGCCAGCATGACAGCCAAGAAAAATTCCCCTGTTCCCTTTGAAACCGCGCTGGCGGAGTTGGAAAGTCTGGTGGGGCAACTCGAACATGGCGAACTTTCACTGGAAGAATCCCTGCGCCGGTTTGAGCGCGGCATTGGCCTGGTGCAAAGCTGCCAGAATTCCCTGCGCCAGGCCGAGCAGAAAGTGGAGCAACTGATCGAGCGCAACGGCCAATGGCAAGCTGCGCCCCTCAATGCAACAACGAGTTGATGAGCATGGCGGCGGAATTGATTCAGAACCACCGTAATCGCGCCAATCAGGCGCTTGAGCAACGCCTGCCGTCCGCCGAGGTGCAGCCCAGCGATTTGCACCAGGCCATGCGTTACGCGGTGCTGGGCGGCGGCAAGCGCATCCGTCCGGTGCTGGTTTATGCGGCGGGCGCGGCCGTCGGCGCGACCATCGAATCACTGGACGGCCCGGCCTGCGCCGTGGAGTGCATTCACGCCTATTCGTTGATCCATGACGATCTGCCGGCGATGGACGATGACGATCTCCGCCACGGTCAACCCAGTTGCCACAAGGCGTTTGGCGAAGCCCTGGCGATTCTGGCGGGCGACGCCCTGCAAGCCCTGGCTTTTCAGATACTCAGTCAGGACGCCACACTGATCGCCGCCCCGGCTGTTCGGCTGCGAATGCTGGGGGTATTGGCGCACGCCGCTGGTTCGCGAGGGATGGCGGGCGGACAGGCGATTGATCTGGCGGCAGTGGGCCGGGAATTGACCTTGGCCGAACTGGAAAACATGCACATCCACAAAACCGGCGCACTGATCCGCGCCAGCGTTCTACTCGGCGCTCTGAGCCAGCCTGAGGTTGATGCAGCAACTTTGGAACGACTGGATCGCTACGCCAAATGTATTGGCCTGGCCTTTCAGATCCGCGATGACATTCTCGATGTGATCAGCGATACCGCCACACTGGGTAAGCCGCAAGGTTCCGACCAGGCGCAGGCCAAGCCGACTTATCCGGCCCTGCTGGGGCTGGACGGCGCCCGTGAACATGCCCGTCTGTTGCACGAGGAAGCCTTGACCAGCCTGCAATCGTTGGGCGGCGAAGCGGATGCATTGCGCTGGATCGCTTCCTACATCGTCGAACGGGCGTATTGAGCGTCGAATTTTCAATCCTCACTCTGTCCAAATCAGCACCGCGAACGGACCTGGATTAGCACACCTACGATGACCACTGGCCCCATTTTCCCCCTGCTGGACTTGATTGATAACCCTTTGGATTTGCGCAAGCTGCCGGAAGCGCGATTGACCGCGTTGGCGGGTGAATTGCGCGAATTTCTGATTCAAACCGTGGCCCGCACTGGCGGCCACTTTTCCGCCAATCTGGGCACAGTGGAATTGACCATCGCCCTGCATTACATCTTCGATACCCCCGAAGACCGGCTGGTGTGGGATGTTGGCCACCAGACCTATCCGCATAAAATCCTGACCGGCCGCCGCGCCCGCATGGACTCGCTGCGCCGCAAGGGCGGCGTCGCCGGCTTCCCCAAACGCTGCGAGAGTCCCTACGACACGTTCGGGGTCGGCCATTCCAGCACCTCGATTAGCGCCGCGCTGGGCATGGCGATTGCCGCCGAGCGCACCGGCAGCGACCGCAAAATCGTCGCGGTGATCGGCGATGGCGCGATGACCGCCGGGATGGCGTTCGAGGCGCTCAATCACGCCGGTCATCTGAAAAGCGACCTGCTGGTGGTGCTCAACGACAATGACATGTCCATTTCGCCCAACGTCGGCGCGTTGTCGGCGCACCTGACCCAAATTCTGTCCAGCCGCTTTTTCTCCACGGTGCGCGAGAGCAGCAAGAAAGTGTTGAGCCATGTGCCGCCGGTGCTGGAAGCCGCTCGCCGCGCCGAGGAACACGTCAAAGGTTTGTTCGCGCCCGGCGGCACCCTGTTTGAGGAACTCGGTTTTAACTACTTCGGGCCGGTGGACGGCCATGATTTGCCGACCCTGGCGCAAACCCTGCGCAATCTGCGGGCGCTGCACGGGCCACGGTTGCTGCATGTGGTCACGTGCAAGGGCAAGGGTTATCCGCTGGCCGAAGATGAGCCGGTGGGT
The DNA here is from genome assembly GCA_012031845.1 of Synechococcaceae cyanobacterium SM1_2_3. Lineage (GTDB taxonomy): Bacteria > Pseudomonadota > Gammaproteobacteria > Competibacterales > Competibacteraceae > Contendibacter. The sequence goes on along the minus strand of JAAUTD010000223.1, from coordinate 691 downwards.
TATCACGGGGTAGGCGCGTTCGATCCGGCACACGGTCTGAAACCCGCCAAGGCTGGCGGCGGCCCGACCTATACCCAGGTGTTTGGCGAGTGGCTGTGCGACATGGCCGGGCAGGACCCGCGCCTGATCGGGATCACTCCGGCGATGCGCGAAGGCTCCGGGCTGGTCGAGTTTGCCGAGCGTTTTCCGGATCGCTATTTCGATGTCGGCATTGCCGAACAACATGCGGTCACGCTGGCGGCAGGCATGGCCTGCGACGGTCTGAAGCCGGTGGTGGCGATCTATTCCACCTTTCTGCAACGCGCCTACGACCAGTTGATTCACGATGTGGCGCTGCAAAAATTGTCGGTGCTGTTCGCTATTGACCGCGCCGGACTGGTGGGGCCAGACGGGCCAACCCATGCCGGCAGTTTCGATTTAAGCTTTCTGCGCTGCATTCCCCATCTGGTGATCATGGCCCCGGCGGATGAAAACGAATGTCGGCAAATGCTCTACACCGGCTTCCAGCTCAATCAACCGGCGGCGGTGCGCTATCCGCGTGGACAAGGATCAGGCGCAGCGCTGCAACGGGAGATGCGGGCGCTGCCCATCGGCCAGGCCGAAATTCGCCGACGGGGCCGGAATCTGGCGCTGCTGGCGTTTGGCGGCATGGTCGCAGTGGCCGAAACCGTTGCGGAGCGGCTGGACGCGA